>JBDGSH010000047.1:3742-22327 GCA_042217665.1 Candidatus Nanohaloarchaea archaeon | reverse complement strand
GTCTTTGCATTTTATAAGATCTTGGAATTCTCCAGAATCACGTAGAAGAAAGGACTCTGTAAGCTGGATAGATGTAGAGCCCCAACTCCACATGAAACCACAACACATCAAATAACCATACCTCAAAGAAGAAAATTTCATGTGGAGCTGTATCACAAAACTCCCCTGATAAATGGAGAAAAAACAGCGTTAGGTTGAAATGAAAACGCCACAACAGCAAATAAGGCCGTAAAACCCAAAAACAGGAATAAAAGTTAAAGGGAACCCTTGATAAAATTCGAATATAAGTAGGTAACGTACCTACATTACAAGCCTAAAGTGCTAAACTATGGAAGAAAAGAACCTAAACGACATCAAAACTGTTAACAGAGCAGGTCAATCGATGTCTGACAACGTCGAATATATTTCTAAGAGACAGCAATACATAATTTACCAACATAAGCACGGCATAAGGAAAGAAATAGAAGATGCAGAGGAAATAGTCAATGAAAAACCCAACTACATGGTCAAAGAAGAAATAGATTTCCTCCAACTATTTATAGATGAATTCAGCAAAGCAGAAGAGCAAGAAAGCTATAACCTAGAAAACGAATCCTACCTAAAACTCTACAGAAGCCTGCTAGGAGCACTAGAAAGCAGAATGGACCAAGAAAGACTAAATCTGAAAGAAGAAAATGATAACGAAATAGCTCCACAAATCCAGCACATCTTCTACCTAATAGACAGCGCGGTCGAGAAAGAATTCCAGAAAGTTGAAAACAACTGGACTGAACTGATAAAAGGAGACTCTAACGTCGATAAAAGCGCAAGAAAGGTCAACTGGCTATTAAAACAACTAGTCAGAGCATACAAACTAGAATTTGACTACATGAATTCCCGAGAAGTTGAACAAGAAACACTGAGACGGACAAGAAAAAGACTAACTGACGAATGGAGAGACACATATAGAGGATACATAGATGCTGCTAACGCTTGATACAAATATAATAATTTATACGGCTCTCGACCACACGAAAGACGAGAGATACGCCACAGAATTCAACGAACAGACTTCTAAATTTCTCACTCAGCAAGTATACACTGAGGCCCTGCAACTGGAAGAAAGAATAACTATGTTCCAAACTCTTCTAAAAAGCCACAGAGAACAGGGAGAATCGCCTCAAGAAACCTTCGACAGAGTGGGCGAAAAAGTAAAGCCCGAAATGAAATCACGGCTACACCGGTACTTCAGCAATATCGTAAGTTACTACGAAGAACAATTCAACAGAGATAGAACTATTCAAGAAATAACAGACAGCATCATCTACGATCTAAGTAACTACACCAACCTAGATGACAGGATAAGGCCAGCATCCGATGTGCTAAGATCTTCAGAAGACAAAATCACCCAGTACCAGAAAGCCTTAAATGAACACGACCTCGTAGACAGAGAAGACTCAAACATTATCATTCAAATGCAACTCCATCAAGAACAGGTAGGACAAGACCTGAAACTAGTAACCAGAGATTCAGGATTCTATCCAGAAAAAGAGGCATGGAACGATAATTTCCCAAAAATTTCTGTTGAAGATATCTACGACTGAAAAAATTACTTCAGAGACAACTCAGACTCTTGCCCTCCAGCAAGTTTGGTTCTAAACGCTCGAAGATTACTCAGGTAAAATATATCCAAAACTCCAGTTGAAACCGAGGTAAGGCCTTATTTTTAAAGAGAACACCTAGTTCGAGGGGGTATTGATGTCTCCACACGCAATCAGATTTTGAGATCGAAGGGGAAGGGTATTCAGGTTTCCGCGTTAATTGAATACGGTAAACTTGTTAACACCCGGTTAAGGGGTATATTAAAAGGTATAACAGTGTTATATGTATGGTATTTGGGTTAGGGGGTATTGAATACCCCCGGACCTTAATACCCTTCCCTCCTGGGACTGAAACAGGGGGCGTGTGTAGACATCAATACCCCTCTCACTTGAAACCGAGGTAAATATTAATCCGATTCAATTGACTAATCCAAATCTGAAAAACCTCTTAACCTTACCTCAATTTATCCGCTCTTAGTCGACGAAATTTTTTAAGGAGTTCTCGCGATCATCCTCATACAGGAAAGGTAGATATTTTTGAGCCATAAAGAAAGAGAATTGATTCTAGGATTGACAGAGATGTATCAAGAGGTAGATGAGACAGACCTTGAAGATTTCTCAGGGCGAGATAAACAGAACATTGAGGGTTTTAAGAGTTCTGAGGAAAAGACTGGTCGCTCGATTACATTAGATAGCATATTTGCTACATACCAAAAAAACCAAGAGAATTACCCCAACTTAAGCGAAGAAGCTGTAAAGCTGATTATAGAGAGATTCGAAATGATAGACCTCTTGGAAAGCGGAAAGTTCAAGCTAATGACGATAAGAGGGGGTTCAATTTTTCACTCTATTCTAAGAGACAAAATAAACGATCATGAAGAGAGTTTCCTCTGTTCAACAGAGCGAGCGTACTCCGAACGTAAGATTACAGAGGAAGAAAAGAAAACTCTTGATTTCATTTGGAAAGTTCGGACTGATGTGGCCCATACCTATTGGACAGACACCGAATACAGCCTCCAATATTACACAATAGCTGCCAATCTCATCTTAGTACATCTTTACATTGAAATTGAATCTAGACTAGAAGATAAGAGATTAAAGAAAAAAATTTTACCGACTTCAATTGACGAAAGTAATCTTGAAAGCCCAAAAGAAGGGCTGAATATCTTCATAAATAGAATTGAGAATGAGTTAGGTCATGAATATTCAAAAAACGAGAGTTGGGACATTTGAAAGCGTTCCAGATATCGATTAATTAGAATGCAGTTTTGTTTATGAGTTTAGATGGCTGATTGCCTCCAGTACCTCTCCCACCATCATTTTGGAACTTTATTTGATCCTGTGCACCTGAAATCTGCTTCATCTTATTGAGTACTGTGCTCTTACTTCTAGGAAACCCTCTCTTAGCGAAGAACTCCTGTACTTCATTCCTGTCTATTTCTTTTTCTTGCGCTACAGTTTTGGCCAAAGTCTTTCCGATCTCAGTGAGCTCTGGACCTTCATCTTCATCATCAGGTTCGTTTACAACCGCAAGTTTACTTTGAGGCTGAAGACCTCCTCGCTTGTCGATGGCCTCTTGTATCAGCATCTTTATCTCCTCTATCTCTTCTTTGAGGTACTTCTGCCTCTTTTCCAATCTCTCCATAGTGGGCTCTCCCTCAACAGGTTCGGGCATTGATTCGTATTCTTCGCGGATTATGTCTCCCAGCGGAACCACCTCAGGCTCTTTGCTCCATTACTTGTTGTACGAGTTCGTGGAATTCTTCGTCTTCGAGATCTTCGATCTTTTGGTCGTCTTGCATCAGGCTTTGGCCTCTTGTTCTGCGTATTTGGATTTTGAGTAGACTTCTCGTACGACTCCGTCCCAGCTCTGTCCCGGGCTCTTGTGCTGCTTCAGCTTCTCCAGAGTCGTTTCCCGTAGTTTGACAGTACGCCCCATGTGTTTCGTCCTCTTACGAAATTAACTTACTTGGTCAACGTTTAACAATGTTTCGTATGGCTACGAATAACTATTCTTTTAGAAAGAATCACCTCATAAAAGGATATGAGTGACAAAAATCCGCGATATGGCATCGATAGCAATAGAATATACACAGTTTTCCTGCTAATAGCCGACGGCCAAGCAAACACCAATAACGAAATATCAGAAATTCTAGACCTATCACCAGGAACTGTGGGCGACTCACTGAACAGCCTTGAAGAACATGGAGTAATTGAGAAGGGAGAGCAAGGAAGATCTCAACCATACGAGTATAGCCTTGAAGGCCTTGTTTCTGTTTTTGAGGATGTCTGGGATTTAGACTCTACACCGAGTGAGTTCGAGGGTTTTTTGGAGGAGTATGTGTCTGCGTATGTGGGTTTTGAGGCTTCTTCTAGTATCAGGGGTATGCTGCGCGATGATTTTGCGGAGGCGCTTCTGAGTTATCAGAGAGATCACGATTTGCCGGAGTGGCTTCAAAGTCTGAGGTCTGATCTTTCAGGCGAGTTAGAGGCCTACAGGCCTAAAGAAGATTACATAGAGAAGGCCCTAGATTAATAGAACTGTCAGGCTAGTTAAATTCATGTCGATAATTCCCTTCAATTTTGTTGGGATTTATCCCAAATCCGACCATTACTAATTTTGCTGCCCTATACGCTTTCTCAAGCTTCTTCTCATCATTTAGCTCATCTATTTTGACATAAGTCCTTCTTGGAAGCCACATATTGTCTTCATAGCAGATCGGGGGGCCATTCTCTTCGATATATTCCTTGAACCAGTCTTCATCGAACAGTACCATTGTTCTAAACATATTATCCAAGTAAATTCCTATATAAAGAGATTCATGACCAGCTTCATTCCAGCCGAGCTCTTCAAGAAGCTCAAAATAACTTAGTAGCAGCTTTGTTAGTCTATCCACTATTTCTTGCCCATCTACAACTTCAAGAGATGTTATATCTTTAGAATCCTCCAAACCCTCAATAATATCGTTTTCTGCATCTACGTTCAAGGCTGAGACCTTCTTGAACGGAGTAAAGAGTTTAAGCGATCCATCGTTCAAAAGCTTGAAACTTTCCGGAGCATGGGCTAAATCCTCCTTTCCTTGATCATATCTTCGCCATTTTTGGGCTACCATTCCTTTAGAAACAGTTCTAAAGGTTTCTAGAGAGACGTCATTATTTACTTTCGCTCGCTCTCCATATAATGGACCTAAAGCATTCGAATCATATTTTTTCGTGCTTTTTTGGGACAGAATTTCCTTGATGACATCCATTTCTTCATATAGAAGCCCTATTCTGGAGTCATTTAGGTTAGTTGGAACAGAAAAAATCTCTACTAAAAGAGAGTTGTCAGACTGCCCTTTGGTGTTAGTAACCTCTCTTTCCGTGAAGCTTTCTACTCGGTCTTGCCAATCCTTTCTTCTATCATGAAGATCCTTAAGAGAAGTATAATCTTCAATTGGCTCATATGGATCGCTTCCTTCTCCAGTGCGCTTGTATATTCTACCGTCTTTGTTGATGTGAGGAGTTCTATGGCTTTTAGAGACTGATATCATCAAAATTGCTTGATCTTTATTACTCGGATTCCTTAGTATGTAAGTTTCGAATCGAGGTGAGGGATCGATCCACGCTTTGACAACGCTCCGAATCTTTTCTTTAGGTTGTCCTTTCCCAGAAATATCTATGCCATCAAATGATTCAGGAACATTTCTTTCATTATCTTCAATACCTATGAACATTAATCCTCCTCTTGTATTAGCGAAAGAAGATACTACCTTTGCTATTTTTTTATTGGACACCATTTCTTGCTTGTACTCAAAATAGAAGCCTTCAGCGATTCCATTTTTCCTCAGTCTATAGAGGTCATCCCACTCTACTTCGTCCAATTCAACATCGAAGGGATTGAATTTTGCCATAATTTAGGTAATATAGTATATAACATATTATTTGGGATCTATAACTTGCGCGGACTGTTTATAGAGTTATAAAAACTCAGATAAACTGGAAGTTTATGTCGGAGGGTTTTGATGGCTTACTTGGCCAGTTAGAGGATGGTGATGAGTATGAAGATAAGCCTCCTCACGGCCCTCCTAATGAGTTTCCTAGTTTGACTGACAAAGAAATAGAGGAGCTTCAGGAGAGGAATGAGTCTTCTGGAGCTGAGAGATCTTTTCATTATACTGAACTTCTGGAGGATCATGAGCCTAAGGAAATCAGTTATCCTAGTGCAGAGGATCTGGATGATGCTCATATTTTCGGGGTTGATGGTAGTAACCAGAGGACTGGACCGGCAGCGTTCAAGGCGATTTTAGCTAAAGCCTCGCTAGTTGAGTTTATTTACAGCGGTAGTAAGAAGGAAAAGTATCATAAAATTCACACAGATAGCTGTTCTGGCTGCTTTATTTCTGAATCCGGGATTTTCAAGGAAACCAAGAATTTATTCGGGAAGAAGGTTGAAACGGGTGAAGAGGCTCCTGATGATTTCTTGGATAAGGTCCGAGATTACGACCATGATCAGCCTTTCCTACTGGAGGCGAATGATAGTACTGGAAACCCTGAGAATGAGGCTATGGGTTGGGCAGTCAAGTTGCAGCAGTTGCTGGAGCTAGAGATGCTTGGAGATGTAGATGATAAGCCAGGTGTTACAATAAGGGATGGACCTTTGTTATCTACGAGTGCTTCACCTGACGATACAAAGAGAGCCTTGAGGAGAAATGTAAAGCATTGGGAGAACCAGGTGTTGACATCAGTATCAAAGCGTGTAGACAACTCTACAATGCTGATAGAGGTACTTAAGGAGAATAAAAAAGCGAGAGAGGCGTGGTTCCCGGGACAGGATCTTTACAAGGAGGATATTGAAAGGATAAGTGGAGATTCATCTGTGCTTGATAAGATCATTGAGCCCGGCGAGCGCACTCCGTTTATTGAGGCAGTCAATCTTCAAAGATCTAACATGATTGAGAATAATCATGATTTAGCACCGGTCGCCTGTTATTATCTAACGAGGAACAGGCCTCATGAATACGTGAAGATAGAGGTACCTTATTTTATGTGGAAAAGGCCTCGCTATGACATCGAGAAAGCACTGCAGTTAGTAGTGTGGCAGCTTGAGCTCGGTAGCGATGTTCCTCTAGTTCAGTCCTGGGCTGACGAGGCCTGTCAAATTACCGATCAGAAGAGAGTTGTTAGGGACAAAATAAAGTTAAAGCTTGAAGAGAAAGGGCTAGATGTTCTAGGTGATTGGGAATGACTGAAGAAGAGGAGGAAGAGGAGAAAAGTAAAGCTTCGCCTTATCTGGATATTCAGAATCCCTTTGGTGTAGGTGAAGATGGAGCCAAGGCTGAGTACTTATTGAAGAATCCTGAAGATATGCCTGAGCTTGCTGTAGGAGCTAAAACATTGGTAAGAGATGAAAGGGATGAGGAAGATCTCTGGATTTCTGCTCAGGTTAAGCGATTGGAGAAGTATGCTCCTTTCCATCCTGAGAGGCAAAAGAAACTATACTTGGAAGGTGACGAGCTCGATCCGACAACTATTTTTAATGAAGTGAAAGGTCCTCACAGTCATTCTCCGATGATAATTGGTTTGGATCTACAGCAAGAGATTAGAGATACTTCTGACGATGATGAGGATGAAGTTGATTATGAGAGATCTGCTGTTCAAAGACCGCCGTCGATAGAGAGCGAAATGGTTTTCCCTGAGTTGATTAGGGATGAAGATGATGAAGAGCCAGCATTGGAAGACATGCTGCAGATACAGGACAAGGGGATCCCTCTCGGCGCTGTAGGGTTTGGAAATAAGCCATTAGAAAGAAATGGCGATCATCTTCTGTATCGTTGGAATCTCGATGATCTCGATATAAAGCACACCTTTGTAGTAGGGGAGAGTGGATCAGGTAAGACTGTTCTGCTGAAGAGAATGGCTCAGCAAATTAGGGAAAAACAAGATTCCTCCGTTATCATGACAGATGTCCAGGGAGATCTTATTCAACTAGCTCTTTCCCGGGTTATCGGAAGCGATGAGCCAAATGAGGAATGGCAGAAAGCTATCTGGGAAATGGACGAGATACCGTCAGAGGAGGAAGCAATCGAATCTATGAAGCCGTTCAAGATCGTGGTGCCCCGTAACACATATGGGGAGAGGTCAGAGAACCATCAGGCCTTGAAGACTGTATGTGAGGATATTGAGGACGTTGAGTATGTAGAAATAGGGTTGAGACTCCAGGATATCGAGAACGTTGCTAACTACGAGTATCTTTTTAAGACGAGTTCTCCTTATGCTCCGCAGATTATCAACGACACTATGAAGGATCTAGAGAGTAGGGATAAGGATGTGACAATTGAGGCTGTGGAGGAGTATCTTCGTGAGAGGAAGAGAGAGGCAAAGAATGCAGGCGATCAATATAATCAGGAGGATGTTCGAGTTTACAGAGAAAGCTACAATATAAGCAGCGTTGAGGCCACTTTAACTGGAGCCCTGAGAGATCTTAAAAAGTACTTCGATAATCATAAGCCATCTTTAGAAAGAGATGAAAGGCCTTTGGACGCTTTGAAGGATGAGGGCACAGTTATTCTCTACCTGGAAGAACTAGGTAAGCTTGAGAAGGTGATGTATGAGATGCATACGATAAGGTGGCTTTATGATAACAGAGATGATGAGGACTGGGAGCCTTACACGTTTATTGATGAAGCACATCAAGTGATTCCGGAGAGAAGCAGTATTAGCGGCGCTGAGGATACCTTTGAGCGATTGAAGCTAACGTTTGAGAAGTTGGCTAGAGAGGGTAGGAAGTATGATAAGCATCTTATTCTAAGTACTCAGAGCCCTCAAGATATCGCTGATGTTGTAAATGATCAGTGCCACACTAGGGTTGTTATGAAGTTGAATGAGAAGAATGCGAAGGCTGCTGGATTAGGTGAGAAGGAGTTAAGAAATATTGCGAATAGTTTCGATCAAGGGCAATTCTTTATTAGATCTCCTTTTAATGATACCGGCAACTGGCTTAGGTTACATAGTTGGCTTCCTAACTTGCCTCACGAGGATATTAATCCTTTCTGGAATGAGATGAAGAAAGAGGCAAGGCGGATTGCGACAGAATAAAGGGTTTTTAGCAGGTCAGGAAGTAGAGCCAGGTGGGTACGTGTAGTATGTTGTCCTCTAGCTCTAGTTCATCTGAGTTGTTTACTGCGATGCCGAAGTCTGCTTTGTCGTAGTCTTGGATGAAGCTTTTGACTCCTTTTAGTCTTTTTGATGTTGAGCTGCCATTTTTGACTTCCATTGGGAGTAGATAGTTGGTTCCTTCCATTACTAGATCTACTTCACCTTCTTTATCCCAGTAGTATATTTCGGCGTCTTGGTGGTTGGAGAGGAAGAATTGTAGTCTTTTGCTGAGCTCGTATGTTGCGGTTTGTACTATCTGGCCCATTTTTTCGTTGTTTTCTAGTGTGGAATCGTTTAGGTCTCCGTTCATTGTGTTTAGGATGCCGGTATCGGGTACGTAGATTTTTTCTTTCCCTGAGGTGTCATATGGTGTTCCTGAGTATCTTTCTGATCGTGATATCAGGAAAAACTCCTCCAGGTATTTCAGATACTCTTCCACTGTACTGTTGCTTAGATTAGTTGTTCTCGCCATCTTTTCTACGTTTATTTTTTGGCCGGAAGAGTAGGCTGCCAGTTCTAAGAGTTTCAGCATTTTTTCTGGTTTCTGGACTGAGAATACTGATGGGATATCTCCGGTTACTGTGCTTTTGATGTCATTGTCTAATCTGTTGAACGCGTTTACGTAATTCAGGCTTATGACTGCAGGGTATCCTCCTTTTAGGAGATAGTCGTTTTTTAGGCTCTTGAGTTCGGGTTGCAGTCTCTTTAGGTTGCCCTTTGCTGTTTTTAGTTCGTCCAGGTATATTTCAGGATCTCCTTGCTCTACAGCATTTTTGAGACTTCCTCTAAGTTGGTTGAATCTTCCAGAAATTCTGTCTTGATCTATATTCTCTTTTGATTCAGGATACTCTACGTATTTTGCCGGTAGCATTAGGTAAGGGTCTAGACGGCCTACTAGGGTTTCTTTGGCTTGTTCATCTATTAGTGTGCTTATTGAGCCTGTGACTATGAACTTTAGGTTTGAGTATATGTCTGTGTATCTTTTAAGGTCTTCAGGCCAGTTTTCTGCCTTTTGAATTTCGTCTATGAAGATGTAGATCTCTTCTTCTGTCCTGTTAAATGCTTTTTTGAGGACATTAGTTTCGTAGGCCTCTAGAGAATCTTTGATGACTTCTTCACTGTCAGGCATAACTTTGCTATTCTCCATGTTGATGTAGACTATCTTTCGTGGGTCTACTCCTTCTTGTTCTATTAGGTCCGTGATTATTTGCCCTACTATGGTTGTTTTTCCTACCTGGCGGGGGCCATGTATTGGTATTACCTGGTTGTCTTTGCATACGCGATCGATTATGTAGTGGAAGTCATTTCTTTTGTAGTCGCTCTGCTCTATTGATTCTGGCACGGGCTCTCCTTCCCACCAGACATTTACTGTTCTAAGTACTTCTAGGGCCTCTTCTTCATCCATGTTATTGAATACCCAAGAAAACCTTATAAAGTTAGTGACGGACTACGAATTTTTGTAGAAAAAATTAGTAATCAATTACTAAATTTCTAATTAAAAGTTACAAGTCGATTACTAATTTTTTCAACAAGATTTTGGAATTAAGACAGTAAATTTATACAAAAAATTGGATCGAGAAAATCTAAAAAAATTGTCACCAGTTTTTATTGACATGGTAGAGCCAGTTGAGTTCATACTGAGTAATGCTAAGGCCTTATCTTACCTTATTACGGCTCTCTCGATAGTTTTGGGCTCCACTATCTATTTTTTGGGAAAAATTTATTCTCAAAGGGAAGTAATGAGCCGCGATAGAGGAGGGACATATATTGCTGGTTTCGATATTTTTGTACCTGCGGTGGCCATACCGCTCATTATCGTAGGTACAGCTACGATGGGACAAGGAAGCGATTTTGGGACTTTCCTGCTTTATATTAATATAGCAATCTTCGCGGCATTTGCCAGAAGTGTAAACAGATCTGTAGATGGTGAAGCAGGATCTTTGAAGGAGAAACCTAGGGTTCTAGCGAAAAAGTTTGTAGATTGGGTAGGTGTATACTTAGTAATAGCTTTCTTGAGTGTAGTATCTATATTTATAACATACTATCTTCTATCTAAATCTTTCTGGGTTTCTGAAACGATATCTCTCGCGACTACATTCTTCATTGTCTTGTATTCTGCCTTAGTAAAGGCCAAGTTCGATAGAAGCGAAATAAGAGCAGAAATAAACCATGAAAACGGGAAAATTAAGGGAGATATAATCCATTACGATGAGAATAATATCCGAATAGATCCTCAGGAGGCTGAAGCAACTAAGGAAATACCTATGGATAGAGTTGAGGAGATAGAGTACTTGGATGAAGATATGCGGCCATTTTGAGAATTCATGACAAGGTAGAGGAAAGCCATCTTTCTAGGTAAACTCCGAGCTGTTCTTCCCACTGATCAGAGTATTCAAGTGCTTGTACTGAGTGCTGGTCGAGGTCTGACCTGGCTTTTTTTGGAATCTGTAGTTCTCGGGTAAATAGTATTCCGTTGTAGCTTGAGCCGAATAATCCGTGTTCTGAAGAGAAGATATATTCGCCGTTTTCCGTGCCATAGGCCATGTATTCTAGTAGTTCTTCAAGGCCTTCTTTGAAGCCTTGTTCGTGGTTCTTGTTCTTCACTTCTGCCAAGAGGTAGTCAAGTACTTCTTCTCCTTCTTTGAGCTCTAGTATCATGTCAGGCCTTCTGGTGGAGTCATTGCTGTCCACACCAAGGTATTCTTTCAGAATGTCCCGGTACTGGCTGTCAATTTCCTTTCTTCGTTCTGTTTTATCTGGCTTGAAGTCGGTTTTTTCCGTGGTTTCGTCGTGGTATACGTTTATCTTCTTTTCCTCTGTGATTTGGATTTGTGCTATCCATTTTTCTTCCTTCATCTCTGAGGATATTGGTCTTAGTGTGTAATCATTTCCCATTTCGAGAATTTTGTCTATTGTATTGAAGACTAGTGCTAGTTCGAGGAGTGTGTTGTCGCTGGGCTGTATTACTGTTTTCAGTAGTTCGCTGAGGTCTTCTCCGTTCCTGTATTTTTGTCTTTGTTTGTATCCTTGAGCTGCTTCGCGGTAGATTTTTCTTCTGGAGCTTTCTGCTTTTTCGATCATTCTTTCAGTCGGTTCGTATTCCTTCGCCTCGCGGATGCGTTGGATGTGGACATTGTTTTCTTTCACTTGTTTTAGTTGCTGTATTTTGGAGGCTGAGTTGTCTAGATCCCAGTTTTCTTTAGCCCAGTTTTTACCTGAGATGATCTCTTCTACGTTATCGTAGCTTTTGATTAGGATGTCCAGGTATTTTTTGAGAAGGATGTTTCTGTCTATGTCGTGGTTTTCTTTTTTGTCGTTTACTACGAAGACTGAGTTGTCTTGAGGGTTTTCGGAGTATCTTTTCTTGACTGTGGAACCCCAGTCTATCTTCCCATCGATCTGTCCACGATTGGTTACCTTCTTCGACTTGGTATCTGTTTTAATTGTTCTAAGCCTGTTCTCTAGACGATCAACGAACTCCTTCACATCATCTTGCATCAGGAAGTGGATGTCTACCAGTTGATCGAATTTCTCTATCTTCTCCTTGGGAATGTCTGAGTCTTCCGGTACTACCTTTTCCAGAATTTGGTCTTCCGGTATTACTCCTTTATTCAGGTACTGGAAGAGGTAGTCTGCTGTTTCTCTTCTTAGTTTTTGGAGTTCTGAGTCTTTCATTGGACGGCTTTCCTAGATTATTTCTTCTTTTGAGTCCTCTAGAATTTGCCTTACTTCCTGATCGCTGAACATTTCTTTGAGTTCTTCGACAATTCTCTCTCCTGACCGAATTCCCTCTAGCTGAGGTAATAGGAAGCTTGCTATTCCTTCTGCAAGGTAAAGTTCGAAGTTATCGCCATCGTCTTCTTTGTTCCTGGAAATGTAGTTTGTCAGGTCTTCGATCAGTGCTGGTCCAATATCTCTTCCCTCCATGCTGGTATCCTCGAGTTCCGGTTCTTGAATAGTGTTCCAGGCCTTGCAGATCTTCTCTTTTTCTTCATCTGTTAAGGTAAGTTCTTCGTCAGGTTCTGTCCAGACGTCGATGTATTCCTGGAGGAATTTTGCTCTTCCCTGTTCTGGTACGTCTGGTGCTTTGATCTGGATGAATGCGAATCTTCGCATGAACGCGTAGCTCATGTCATAGAGACTGGTCTTATCGTAGGTGTTCATTGTGGCGAACATTCGCCAGGACTCAGGTATAATGTACTTAGAAGGTCCGATCCTCTTGTCTGATTCTTTACCTGGTTGGATTTTTATTTCGCTTCCGTTGTTCTGGTATGGGAGTTCAATTTTTTGGCCTGTAAGTGCTGTGAATAGTTCTCCAAATGCTTCGTCGATGTTGGAGCGGTTGATCTCGTCGATGACTAGTGTCTGGTTGAGTTGTTCTCCGTTTTCTTCGTCTTTGAAGCATTTGAGGATGAGGCCCGGGTTGAATGTGAGTTCGCCGTTCCCTGATTTAGGCATGTATCCGCCTAGTGTGTCGAATGTGGACCAGTCTGCTGTAGCTGTCACGATCCTAGGTTCTGTTTTTTCTCCTCCACGTGTCTGTTTTTGGTATTCTTCAGCAGTGATTTCTGCTAGTTTGGTTTTTCCTGTTCCTGGAGGCCCTGTGAATATTACGTCTTTTCCTGATTCTATGGATTTGGATATTTTTCTGGCTAGATCTTCAGCCGATTGACCTGGGAAGTGTAGCTTGCCTTGTATTTCTTCTGGGTCTAGTTCGAAGTTTTCGATGTCTTTGGATACGTTGAAGTCGGTTATTTCATGTAGTGTCATTGTTTTTTCATCTCCTCAAATATCTTGATAGGTAGTTCGTAGCAGGGGTTGTCGTTGGCGTCCAGGAATCTTCCTCCGTTTACTCTCCAGGGGAATCCTTTGTCTTCTTGGTTTACTTCTTGCGCTATTTCATCGGCTTTTTCTCTTCCGACTGAGTTTTCTAGTAGCGCTTCCATTTCTTGGTTGAGTATTTCTTTGTCTTCCTTGAATTTTTGGTATACGTTTCTGGAGAGGTCTAGTTTTTGGGTGTCTCCGGTTAGGAAGAGTTTCTTGAATTTCAGTATGTCTGGCCATTCGTCGTCGCTGGTGAATTCTGCCAGCCACCATGGTTCGTCTTTGTAGTTTTCGATGCCTTCTTCTACTATTCCTACTCCTATGAGGCCTGTTTTCATGTTTTTTAGGTCGCTGTGTTTGGATTTGGATGATGCGTGGATTATGACTACGTCTCCTTCAGTGATGTTATCGCTGATGTTTTCGAATCCCCAGCATCTTCTTTCTGCCGAAGTGATGAAGTGATCTGGGCTGCCTACGACTTTCCTGGGTTCTGCGTCTGGATTGAATATAAGGTAGTCTTTGGGATCTTCCCAGGAGTTTATCCATTTCCTGTATTTTTGCAGTAGGTTGAGGAAGTCTTCTGAGAGTTCTTTTCCACTCGGCAGGTTATCGAAGCTCCATTCTTTGTAGAGTGCTGTTGAAGGGGGATAGAACTTGTCTGTCTGTGAGTCTGTGTTGAGGTCCATGCCTCCTTCCTGGAATCCTTCTATATCGATCTGGTCGGCTATTCTTTCTGCCCTTCTGATCAGCGTCTCCCTCTTGGTTTTGTTGGTGAAAGGTGTGGTTAATTCACTGGTTCCTTGCCCGATAGTGAGGTAGAATTTGTTGTCTCTGGGATCAATGAAGAATACTATATATGTGCCTCTTTTGGCAGATTCTGTGATTCTTTTGTCCATTATTCCTATCCATGGTGTGGATGGCCAGGTGCCTTGTCCGCTGACATGGGTAGTTAGACCTTCTAGGTCGCCGATTTGTTTCCTTATCCTTCTCTCTAGTTTCTTGAGCAGTTGGACTTCTACAGCGTCGTTTCCGAAAGATTTATCGAATCTCTCCCGTTGGTTTCTAGGATATCTTGCCATCACTTCCTTAATCAGCAGACTGGTCGGGATCTTGTTTTCCGAGTGTAAATGACCTTTTATCTCATTGAAGGCATGAGGGCTGAAGCCTTCTCCTATTTCCTCCTGCATTTTCAGCGAAGTGAAACCTATGAACAGTGTTTCTTCCATCGAGTGATTGTGAAAGGTGTTCCAGTTTTTTTCATCGAAGTTCTTTGATATAAAGTCTTTCCGTCTTTTGAATTCGAAGAGGACATCTACAGCTGTTTGATAATCTTTCAAGGCCAAATTGTGAGAATTCTTCATTACAGAGCCAGCCATTTGATCAATGTCCTTCCAGCTACTTTCGAAATGGAGTTCAGGACGTTCGTGTTCTTCTGTTTCCTCTAAAATTTTCTTTTCCAAGTCTTTTCTTCCCAGTCCTGCCATTGGTTATTCCTCTAGTTGATCGTATTTTTCGTTTGAATCCTTGGCTTTGTCCACAGGGTACTTTTCCCTGTTTTTCTCCATTTTGTGTTCTAAGGCCTCTACTAGGTTTATATCGTAGAGTTGGGAGAATCTGAGTACAAAGTAGAGGACGTCGGCCAGTTCTTCCTCGACTCCCTGTCTTTTCTCCTCTTCGTTCATTACTTGTTCGACTTCTTCTTCGTTTTTGAAGCGGAAGTGTTCGAGAAGTTCTGATGCCTCTGTCGAGATACCTATGGACATTTCTTTGGCGTCGTGGAATTGATCCCAGTTACGTTCCTCACAAAATTCTTGGATTTCCTGCATCATGTCCTCCAGGTTTTTCTCGGTCACGGTTTACATTCGTTCCTTTAGTATTATGAGGTCTTCGGTAATCGGAAAAAGTGGAAATATCCCGGCCAGGTCTTAAAGCATCCTCCTTTCTCTTTGAGAACATGTCTAAAGAGCAGAAAATGGAGCAGTTCTTAGAAGATTTTCCCAATAGCTATCTTATCTCGAGGGAATTTACACTTCCTAGGCCTTCGATGATCAAGTTGAAGGAAAAAGCATTGGAGGAGGGATGGACGCTGAACCAGGCCATGACTATTATAATCAATAAGAAAATTGAGGAGATTTAGCGGGAAAAACTTGGAAAAAGTTGAAGTTTGAAGGTTTCTGTGTGGAAGCTATAGAACTTCAGCAACAGGTAGAAGCTGTGGGTATTATCGACTTTGTGAAGACAGACAAGAAAGAGAAATTTCTGGAAGAAATGAAACCAAAGATTGAATATAAAGATGAGTCCGATTATTTGCATATACCTGAGAAAGAAACAGACCATCCTCTGGATACACAATCTATAAATTCCAGATTGAGGAGAGTAGAGGATTTCCCTTGTGAGGAAACAATTTTTGAGGAAGTTAAGCTAGATATCTTCGTTGAGTCAGATGAGTTAATCACGATTTGCTTGTATGGTATACCTGATAAAGACAAATTTGAAAGGAAAAAGGAAGATTTGTCTGATGACATTGTGGGCAATAAAGAAAATCTCAGAGCTGGTTTGGAGGCATTAAGGAACTCTGAGAAGAATTTAAGCAAGTGGCTAAGAGAGAATATAAGCTCGACTTTCTTCTTATCCAATTTCAAAAATGGGCAAGTAAACACAACAGTGAGTCTTACCCGCCAAGTTTTTGGAGTTTTGATCTTCAAGAATACAGCAGTTTTGATGATTTGCGAAGAGATATCAGTATAGATGATCTAGCTTGGGTAGGCTTTGGTAAGAGAGCCCGAGAAAAAGAGAGATTCTCTTACCCATCAGACAATGGTTACCTGATTGCACCAAGCAATAGGAGATACTACCAAGCCCTTACAACCATTGAGTTTAGATATAATATCTTACAGTTCCAAAAAGGAGGAGACGGATTGGGACACTTCCCTGGTCAAATAGGAGGAGTTGAAAAACTTTCTAGACTTTATACTTCACTATTATGGAATATTCATTCTTACTTCGAAGTCGAGAAGTTTAACCCTGAAAGTCTAGAAATAGAAAGCAGTACTGAGGCTGGTTCCGAGAATCTTGAATATCTAGAAGAGCGCCTGGATAGTTTCGATGAGACATGGAGGCGCTTAGAGCTTCAAAGAGATAGTACTGATATAGTAATCGAGAGGTGGGGTCTTTTCGAGGATGATGCGGCGATCGAAGGAATGAAAGATGAGAATGAAAAAATTTTGAAATATCTGGATGAGGAACGAGATAAAATAAGATCTAGGCTTGAAAGATTGATAGAGCGTCAGAAAACAAAGCTTGATGTCAATTTATCTAAAAGAAATAACCTGCTGTCTATTGCAATTGTATTCTTCTCTCTAGTGCAAATTCTAAACGGCCTTAATATTCCAAAAGGTCATTTCTATGGAATAAGCCATCAAAATATAGTGGTAGGCCTTGAACTGGTTCTATTGGCCGGGATGATTTATTACCTGGATATCTACCAGGTTATCAAGGAGTCTATTTGAATCATTAATTCATTAAGAATCACCAAATCTTTCTTTGAATTCTTCTACTGTCATGCCCATTTCTTCTGCCATTTCGCGTAGGATACCTACTGATTCCTGGTCCACGACTTCTTCTTGTTCGAAGGCCTCCCCTCCTGGCATTTCTCCTTCTGGAAGTTGTGTTCCGCAGTCCTGACAGGTTTCTCTATAGGCGTGGTTCTGTTTACCACAGCTTTGGCAGCCTTGTGAGAGGAGGGCAGCTGCTCTCATGCGGTGTTCCATTTCTCTTTCTTCGTTGTCTAGGCCGAACCCTTCTGCCGCTGAGGAGTCGATGTCCTGCATTGCCATTTTTAGGTAGGTAGGCATTGTCGAGTCAGGGCTTTTCCCTTGGCGTTCACAGACTTCCTCCCAAGTCAGGATTTCATTCACTACATAGTAGGTGGTCATTGCTTTCCTGAAAATATGGAACGGCTCACCATAGGTCTTGAAGTCCACGTCAGCCTTCTCCTTGGCTTGGTGAATCTTCTTCCTCAACGGATCTTTCTCCATTACTGTGTGGTACTTGGAGTCCTTCAAGGCGCAGAACAGGTAGGCCTCAGGATCATTTCTTCTTGGATGGTTTTCGATGTAGTCTATCAAGGTTTGTTTACCTTGGAAGATCTCTATTCGCCGGTTCTCCGCTTTCTTGTTTCCCTCAACTTTGACGTGAAGTCTATCTCCATTCACTGAGATTTGTTTCATCTGTAGGGGAAGTGTTTCTCCTATCCGTGTTCCTGCGTCCCAGATGAAAAGGACTAAGGCCTTGTTTCTGAGAGCTACTTCTTTGCTGGAGACTGCTTCCAAAGTTTTCAAGAATTCCTGCAACTGATCCGGGTTGGGAAGGTCTCCTGGCGCGGTGTTGGCCTGTCTTTGGACTTTTTCTTCATCTTCTGTCCACTTCACGGGGCTAGGTATGTAGTCTTCGTGTGGTTGGCTGGAGAGGCCTACTGTTTCGAGTGCTCTTTTCCAGGCTGTCCAGTATCCTCGCTTGTTTCTCTTGACTAGGTCTCCGTCTTCCTCCCGGTAGTGGCTGGACTGGATTTTATCCACTATCTCCTCATTGACATCACTCAGCTCTTGATCAGTCATTTCTTGGAGTTGGTTGACGTTGAAGTCTGAGTCTTCTAGGATTCTTTTGATCCAGCGGAGGTATCTTTCCTGTGTGGATGGGCTTTCTGCTCCTGATCTTTCCTGGTATTTCAGGTAGTCTTCTGTAGCCCATTCCTTCTCTTTCTCTGTGAGTTTGCTGGAGTTTTGGATTTCGCGGATTCTGGCCTCCAGTTTTTCCTGGGTCATACTGTTTCACCCTGTTTTGGACGGGAGACCTTTTTGGAGGATATCGGGTTGGTTCCGTTTCTTCCAGAAGTAGGCCATGGCAGTTGGTAGAAAGAGTGGTGTGGATTTTCGGAAGCCCTGACTGGGCGTTTTTCTGGGCAGGACCACACCTCACAATGTTGTAAGGATTGGTCCACCCGGGATTCGAACCCGGGACCACCGCCTATCTTCGGATGAAGTAG
>JBDGSH010000047.1:0-3732 GCA_042217665.1 Candidatus Nanohaloarchaea archaeon | reverse complement strand
GTTATTTGATTTCTAACAACCATCTAGATTAGAATAAGTTGGTCCACCCGGGATCCATTGTGGTAAACCGGCTGGTTCATTGCCTTACTAAGGCCTTACAACCCAAAATTCTTATGCCTTAAGCTAGCACCCAGTCTATTATGGTAAAGCTTCAGAAACTCCCTGACCGCGACTCCACATTCGTCACAGTACCCAAAGATCTCCGAAAAGCAATGGGGTGGGAAAAAGGAGACCAACTCGAATTCTCAGTGAAAGACTCCGAAACACTCGAGATCAAAAAGGCTTGATCAGCAAAGAAACTACAGAGGAATTATTTGTGCAGAAATCTCTAATGATTCGTTTCGAGGAACTTGGTGCAGGAACAGGATTTATCTGGAAACACCAAGAACAACTTTTTCTGGTAACAAACTATCACATACTCGGCAATTATGATGGAGAAGCAATAATCGACGGAAAAAAAGTTAATACAGATGAGCATTACCGGCCTAATCTCCGCTTACATGTGCAAGAAGACCCATTAGAGTTGAATCTTGAAGAGAGATCTTTTTACCACAATGAAGATTACGATCTAATCGCAATTCCCGTTGACTTCATACCGGCGGAATATGAAATATTCGTGTTTGAAGAGACAGGAGAGGAACAAGATTACATAATAGAAGGATTCGGAGGCGCTTCTAGTCCTGCTCATTGCAGAGACCCTACAAAATTCGAAGTAAAACTGGATACTGAAGACGAAATAACCTGTTCTGAAGGCCTTCAATCTGGAATACATGAAGAAGAAATCTGGTATGATGGCATGAGTGGATCTCCAGCATACAAGGATAGCAAATTAGTAGGAATATTCTCATATGGATGGCCTGATGAAAAGAGCCCAAGATACACTATACACTGGAAGGCAACTTTGCTAGAAGATATAATATCTGAAGAAAACCTTCAAACTTTAGAGAGATCATCTGAATAACGATCAGAAATGAAATCTACCGACTTAAATTGGAGTGACTGGGCTTCTCTTAAGCCTGAAAACGATAATCTCTCTCATTTGCCCACTACTTCAGGCCTTTACAAAGTAAGGCATGTTGATAGAGAGGGTTTGGAGTACATTGGTCAGACGGGCAGGAAGCTTCGTGAAAGAGTGAGGACATTAGCCAATAAGACTCATTCCACAGAGCAGCCTGGAAACGCTCCCCACACTGCTGCACCACATCTCTGGAAGCTTATCGAGGAAATAGGTGAAGGCCTTCAGGTCCGCGTTGCTAATCCTAATGTGGTAAGATCTGAGATCGACAGGTATGGAATGGAGTATTCCTTGGTGGCTCAGCATATCAAGGATTTCGGTGCTCCGCCCACAGTGAACTTGGATAGAGGCCACGTCTTGAAGGAGCTTGGGGAGAGAAAGGATGTTCACCGTAGCCAACTGTCGAATATAGAGTTCCAGAAAGATGAAGATCCTCTAAGCAGTGAATGGATGGGCCTAGACTGGAGCCAGCCTGACCGGATCGGCAACAGACTTGACATGGAACCGTTCAAGGGAGTGTACAAGATATGGTTTGAAAACCATTCACCTCCACTGGCGTATATCGGACAAGCCAAGAACATCCGGCAGCGAATGTACAAGCACGAGAAGAAGTTCGGGGAACAAGCCAAGTTCTCAGCAGTTGAAACCCAAAGCTCGAGGAAAGTGGTTGAAGCTCTGCTGATTGGCACCCATTACCAGGTCGAGAATACTTTGCCGAAAGGACAAGAAGGACGCAGAAACCAGTTCGAAATGGAGTTTGAACATAACTGAATAATCCCTATAGATATCTCGGAAGTTCCGGAAGTGACCCTGTTCGCCATATAAGGCCTCTAGACCTAACTTTTCTCCATACTCAAAAGTTGCGCAGAGCTCGACAAGAAGCATCAGCTATCTCACGACAAAAACCTGGACTACTGTCTCTTCTGCCAGAAGTCTCTGGAAGACATCATAAACGATGGAGAGGAGTACGACGACCCGCACAACCGAAGAGTTCAGGAAGCAGCGACAGCTGAGAGATGAGGAACCGACACCAGGAACGCAGCCGTCGCCGTCCAAATCACGACAGACTTCACCGTCGATAAGTCCAGCATAAACAGATAAGGCCTTCTCCCACTTTTTATCTCTTCTTCTTAACCCTGTAAGGACTCTTATTCTCCACGAACTTCAGGTAATCATGCTGTTCTGCTACTTTACGCAGAGCATCTGCCACTAGTGAGTTTTTGTACTCAGAAAGATCAACAGTTTTCACAACTCTGTTTTCCGCGAGCTTGTTCCCGATCTCACCTTTGATCCTGTTTATCTTCTCCTCCCTCGTATGTCCATCATCCATGTCAGGCCAATGGAAAACAGTCTTCTCCTCCGAATTGTAGTCCACTGATGTAGCAGGCACATCATTGAAAGAAGACTTCAGGGCCTCACCACCGCCATTCCCTACTCTCTCATAGATGTCGACGGACTTCTTGCTTTTCTTGTCCACAAGAAAGGCGTTCCTGCGGAGATGCGCATGGATATCGCTACCAGTATGCCCAAGAAGGAACAGAACGGCATTATCTTTGGCCAGCTCGTTCTGGTAGGGCCTCATGTATTTCTCTACCTTGGCACGGTCAAGCGCATAGCCAGAAAGGTGATTTGAAGCGTCCTCGATGATCACTGCCTTCTTACCCGGTTCTCCTGTGAGATTTCTCATCTCTTCGAAGCTCTGGAATGTATCTCCTAGATCTGCAGACTTCAGGTTGGATATGACATCGAAACCTTTCATATCTTTCAACAATTCGGCGATGAAGAAGGCGAAGTTGGTCTTACCGGTGTCAGGTTCTCCCTTGAATACAAAGGTCCTCCCATTCTTCCGGAAAGTATCCTTCAACCGCTTCAACCGCGTATAATCGGTCAAGGTATCCTGACTATTTACCCTGCCCAAGGCATGGGACATGTAGCCGAAATCGTCTTTCCTAATAGCCTCGTTGATGTTCTGAGTTATATCGCGCTGTTTGATCCGTTTGATGAAGGCCTGCTGCTTCTCCCTATCGATATCATACTTCCTCATCAGTTCTACGAGCCTCATAGCTTTGTCAGAGAGTACTCCGGCGTCCTGATTCGCAGGCAGATCATCCTCTTGAGAGCTCTGCAGTTTCTCTCTCAGATGCGAGGACGTGTAGAGCCCTTCCTCCCCCTTATTGCTCATCAGAATCTTCCTCCACAGTTTCTTCTACTTGTTTGAGGTCCTCTTCCATGGTCTTGCCGTAAATGTCCTCCAGGAGATCATCCATTCTTTCCGGGTTGCTTGATTCTATCTCACTTCTCATCTTCTCAACGTCGACAGTGTGCTTTGCTGCTCTCTTGTCCATCATGATGTCGAAAGCACCGATATGCCTCAAGGCCCACTTCGCCAGCTTCGACGTCTCCTTGCGGGCCTGCTCGATCTTGTTCTGACTCTGTACCATCTCAGCCTCCGAGACCTTCGACATCCAGTTACCTTTCGCCTTGTTCTCCTCGTGATCGTACTCCTTGACCACGTGGCCGAGGACGCCTTTACCGGTCTGGAAGCTACGTAGGCGGTCGCCTTCTTCCAGTTCCATATCCTGGAACTTCTCCTCACCGATCCAGTGCGTCCTCACTACCCGGTTCCTGTCACCCTCGATACCATCCCCCTTTATCTCGAAGAGTATCCTGTAAGGCGGAGTCCACAGCGTCCTGACCAACCAACGCGCCACAGGAAT
>JBDGSH010000046.1:0-4477 GCA_042217665.1 Candidatus Nanohaloarchaea archaeon | reverse complement strand
CTCAGATCCTTCCAGACAGGAAAAGGAGTCCTCGGCCACGTCGTGAAGGAGTACGATCACGAGGAGAACAAGGCGAAGGGAAACTGGATGTCGAAGGTATCTGAGGCGGAGATGGTCCAGGAGCAGAACAAGATCGAGAAGGCCCGAGTCGAGACCAGTAAACTGGCGAAGTGGGCCCTGCGTCACATCGGAGCGTTCGACATGATGCTGGACAAGAGAGCCGCCAAGCACACGGTCGACGTCGAGAAGATGAGGAGCGAGATAGAGTCCAGCAACCCGGAAAGAATGGACGACCTCCTGGAGGACATCTACGGCAAGACCATGGAAGAAGATCTCAAACAGGTAGAAGACGAAGAAGGAGGTGAGGAAGATGACGAATAAAGGTGAAGAAGGCCTTTACACCTCCTCACATCTGAGGGAGAAGCTGCAATCTTCGCAGGAGGACGACCTGCCCGCGGATCAGGACGCCGGATTGCTCTCCGACAGGGCGATGAGGCTGGTAGAACTGATGAGGAAGTACGATATCGACAGGGAGGAACAGCAGAAGTTCATCAAGCGGATAAAGCGCCGCGATGTGAATCAAAACATCAACGAGGCTATCAGGAAGGACGATTTCGGCTACATGTCCCATGCCCTGGGCAGGGTAAACAGCCAGGATACCCTGACGGATTACACGCGCCTGAAAAGGTTGAAGAACACTTTCCGGAAGAACGGACGTACCTTCGTGTTCAAGGGCGAACCTGACACCGGCAAGACCAACTTCGCCTTCTTCATCGCCGAACTGCTGAAAGATATGGAAGGATTCGACGTCATATCCAACCTAAAGTCCGCAGGTCTAGGTGAGACCTTCCAGAGCTTCAAAGAGATGAGAGAGCTCACAGGAGAAACCGGTAAGAAGGCGGTGATCATCGAGGATGCATCCAACCATCTCTCCGGCTATGCACTGGACCGCGCCAAGGTCGAGAAGTACATGAGGCCTTATCAGAACGAGCTCGCCAAGGATAATGCCGTTCTCTTCCTGCTTGGGCATACAGGCAGCGATATCCATGCTCATCTCCGCAGGAACGCCTTCCTCGTCGACAAGACCGGAAAGAAATCAGTCGACATCTACGAGAGGGTCGGCAACGGCGGTGGCGACGCCTTGAAGTCCTCGTTCAAGGATGTTCCCGCGACATCAGTAGACTACAACTCGGAGGAGAAGACGGTGTTTGAATGGCCTGACGAGAATGAAGGGCCTTCTAGGGAAGAGAAACTGGATAAAATCAAGGGCGAGATTGGGAACAAGCTTACCGAGAACAGAGTGGTGAAGACTGTAGATCTTCCTGATTATGAAGATTCTTTAGTAGCCGATGCACTTCGTGAAGTAGCTGAGACACATGATTACCTGAAATTCATGGAGAAAAAGAGTCCTTATCGAGTCAAGAAGAAGAGATAGAAACGGCTAAAAAGGCATTGTCTGATTATGATGGATCGTTCTCGGCTGAAATGAAGTACCTAACAACCCGATGGATTCCCTAAAATCAAGACTGGAAGAAAGATGAGAGGGGTGTTAAACTCTCCGAATTTTGAAGGGTGCTTTAAACGTTCTTCAAAAATAATTAAGGATAGGTTACAATTAGCTATTTTTTTGTTACAGTATTCAAATTATAGAGGTATGAGAGGAAAGGTTTGGCCATCTCAATAGCCCTACTCTGTCCGACTTCTAATCTCTTCCATAATAGACTCTATCGCCATCACGTCGTCTTTATTGTATTTTTTTAGTTTCTCCCAGTTAGGAGACTCATCATCTAATTTGTACTTTGTAAATTTGCCGCCTACTTCAAATCCTGTAAGGTCATCATGTTCAAATTCATAGTCAGCAAGTCTAGAGGCTAATTTAGATAACTTGTAGAATCTGAAATCGCCGATCAAACCAAACTGAACTTTTGCACCTAAATCATGGAACTCAACGTCATATGGAAGCTGGTCTAGCATAGAATATTCTTCAAGCCTGTTCTTCAGAATTCTTTCATCGAACTTTGTGCCAGAATAACTAACTAATTTAGGAGATTCAAAGCTGGACAAATACTTAACAAAATTTTCTAGCAGTTTTTTCTCATTATCTGGTTCAAAGAAATTCTTGAATCCTCGATCTGGGGAGTAAGCTCCAAGAAGCCACAGATGATCTTGAGCAAGGTTCGTTTCAATATCAAACAGGATTAATGGATCCTCCTTAAGGAAATCAAACCTTTCCTCGCCGTCAACCAGAATATCTTCATTACGGATTGCCTTAGCCTCTTTAATCCATAAATCTGCATATTTGTTTCCGACCTGGGGTAGAGAGCAAAGCTCTTTTTTCCTTTCCTCCTTGAAATCCCCTAGTTCGGTGAAGCCATTGTCTCTTAGGCTTTCCAATCTCTTTTCACCAACATAGGTTAGTTGTGTGATCTCATAGTCTATACCCTCTTCGGTAGTTTTCAGCTCGTAGCTTAAATCTCCTTTATTTAATTCAATTATTGCATAGTTGCCTTTAGCTCCTTTGGTATCATGTGAAGAGACATTGAGGACCGTGGCTCCTGAGATCTCTTCTGATTTGCCTCCAAATTGATGGCAGTGTCCACATATATTCAGGTTTACATCATCTCTGTCAATGAAACGTCTTATTGACAGAGACCCAATATGGTCTTCCCCATACCTCTGACTTATATCTAAAATTCCTTTCGGCGGCATATGTGAGAGAAGGACTATATTTTCCGCATTTACCTGTGACATTTGTTCATCTAGCTTTTTCTCTATCTCTTCTTCCGTATGGATAATATTGCTTAGAATTCCTCCCAATGACCCCTCAATTCCTAGAAAAGCATAGTCTCCAAATTCAGTAGGTTTCTCATACAAATTGGTAATCTTGTCTGAATCAAGGAATTCTTCAGGGAGCCTGCTAGGAATGTCATCATTCCCAAAAACGAACAAAATTTCGTTCTTTTTGGTCTTCTCTGCAAGTTCTGAGAAGAAATTTCTTCCATCCTCCCAAAACCTTTCTACATCATCGCCGCCATATAACACTAGATCGGGTTTAGGTTCTAGATCATCAGCTATTTCAAGGATAGAATCAATATCTTGTACTCTCCAGTCAGAAAAAGCCAGGATTCTCATATAGAAAATCAATATATTTCTCGGATAATAATCTTTCCTATTTATGAGATCTGACTTCTAATTTATTGAGAGGATCCTTTAAGACTTTTCTTCACCTATCTTTGAGACTAGAGTGATCTTTTTCCACAGTTTTCACATTTCTTTTCCGATATGAGTTCGCTGCATTCATTATTAGTTATTTTAATTAGTTTTGAAGAGGCTCTAGAGTATCTTTCTCAGAAATTACAGTTCAATTTTCTAGATTCTCTATATAATAGGATATGTAATTAGGCTGGAGCAGCTGGTGCTTCCATGCTGACATTCTGGTTAACTTCTTTACCATCTATTCGTGCTGTTATATTGATAGCAACGAACTTCACTCCTTGACTGCTTACAACCTTTGTCTTCAGGTTGACTATATTCTCTAAGAGCTCTGTTACCTCTTCTTCAGATAGCTGTGTTAAGTTGCTTAGAACCTTCGATGCATTATGTACCTCAACTCCTACAATATCTTCCTGGCCGTCAAGCTGGATTACGTAACCTCCTTTAGGTACGCTTTCTGCGACCTGACCCCAGTTTATGTGCAGTATATCTCGTTCCTCGTTGTATTCTTTGTCAACCATATTACACATTCTCCGCTATGTCTTCCATTTGTTTCTGTAGCTTTTGGAACTCTTTGGCCTTGAGCTCTCTTTCTTCTTGAAGTTCTTCCATTTTTTCATGAGCCATCTTGATTGCGAATCTAGTTACTGCTGAGTTCCCTGTCTTCTCAGTTACAGAATCTGGGACTTCCTCATTTAGATAGTCTTTCAGTTCTCTAAACTTCCTCTTATGGCTTTCCTTTGTGAGTTTGGCTCTAGCCTCTATATCCCCAGACATGATCTCAAATTATTTTCCAAGTATTTTAAACTATTTTGGAAATTGGGGGTCGAAACTAAGTGAACAGGGTCGTTAAAATCAAAATATCCTGAAATGTAAGGTCAAAACGATAATATCAAAAGAGAAGAATTAATTTTTTCGAAATAATTGGAAGACGCCAGCTATAGTTTCCAATAATAGGATATCAAAAATCTCCTCTAGATTACCCAAGATGAGACAGGAGAAAGGGTAAAACCGCAAACTTACTCTACATCAGATGAAAGAATGATAGAAGAAAGATGTAAGAGATTCTAGAATTGATATTTTAATATGGGCTCTCGAGAACTCTCTAAGAAAATAATTCTCAATGGGCTCAATTTAGTAAAAACATCTCTAGAATTTGTTAGAAATTTGATCGTGCCTCTTCTTCTTTTTAGTCTCTCCTTTATCTTTGCCCACTACTTTCAGGAGTACTATCTCCAGAAAACAGCTTTAGAAAACCTCTCTC
>JBDGSH010000045.1:0-8765 GCA_042217665.1 Candidatus Nanohaloarchaea archaeon | reverse complement strand
TACCTATTACAGCTTTTCTTGCCTTCGCCAACAAGCCGAGAGAAAAACATATGGCAGAGGAGATAACCAGTTCCTTGAGCCAGTCCGATGTCGAAACTGTCGGCGCATTTATCGGAAGTTTTCATGCGCCGAAAGTTAAGGCCGAACTAGAATCTCAAGGTCTGGAAATTGAAATAATACCGCCTAATGGACTCGCTAAAATAACTTTCTTACCTTACAGCTTCGTAGTTTATGTAATAAGCAAGGTAAAGAGAACATTTTCCTTTATTTTTCAGTAGTATATTTCCGATAACAGATATAACCTCAAAATGAATTACTAAGATTCTAGTAACCCGAGTTTTTCCTTATACTCCTCCTTATCTATTTCACCTTGAGCAAATCTTCTTTTCAGAATCTCCATAGCAGAATTTTCTTCTTTTTCTACAGAATCAGCATCTATTTCATCTTTATCTACTGTTTTAAGGTGCTCTGAGGCACTTTCTATCTCATTTTTCCTATCCATATCCAGAACAAGCGAGACTATCATGCCCTGCATCAACTGTTCTTTAGTCATCTCAAAAGTTCTGCCGTTCCTAACTTCATCCTTGAATTCATCTATAACATCATTCCATTCTCCTCTTTCCATGTTTTTCTATAATATGCTCGATAATAAGAGCCTAATTATAGCAGCAAAGATTTCAAATTTGCTCTTTAATCATACCATATGCTTAACCAGATAACTGAGCTTGCTGAAGGCGAGGTTGAAACTGCCTTCACATTTATCGTAACATTGCTAGTTCTCGGTTATGTTGCGTCTTCCTCTGTAGTCGAGAATAAAGAGTTCATTATTGAATTAATCAATCAACTTATCGGGATTTACGGCCTTTTGGGCGTTGGGACATTAGTTGCACTGTTTCTAATAGTTAATAACTATTTGCAGGACTTTTAGAGCTATTCTAGGGCTTATAATTCCTACTAGGGTAAGAAAGTCAAAGTAGATGAGTGATTCTGAAATGAAATTTAATTAGTTCGTTTTCTGAACCCATTCATGAGACTGTATTTCTTCAATTTTGTTTCCGACCTTATCGCTGGAATTTAGTTTCTGGTATATCTCAGCTACGTTCTCTGAGAGATCTTCTGTTGAGTCTGGGTATTCTTCTTCAGCGAACTCTTCTAACCAGTCATCGAATTCTATTTCTTCAATTAATCTAGCAACTTCATCTACTAGATCTACTTCGAGTTCGTCCTTCAGGAATATCTCTGCAGTTACTAAATTTAGCAACTTCTTGAAATATCCAATTTTGTTTTCTTCAGTCACCGATTTTTGCTTCAAGAAAGATAAATAATCATGAATTATCCTTAACACTTCCTCTTCATTATCACTTATTTCCGGTATAGGCGTATCATAGGTTATAGAGTTGATAAACATGGTCAGATTTATCTCATTGTTAAGGTAGTGTTCTGCTATATAGCCCATAAACTCGGAGTTTAGAAGAGAAGCAATAGCTTTTGGAGAAATATCAGTCTTGTTTTCTATTCGAATCACGTTGTCTGCAACTAGATAGTTCTCGGGTTTGATACAAACTCTATACTGGTTAATCAGTCTAGTACTTACGATAACTTCTGAGTTATATAGCTCGTTTAGAGTATCGGACTCTAGCGCCTCCTCTTTAACCCATGAAAACTTCTCTCTATTTAGAGAAAACTCCTTTACACTTTTACCCGAATAAAGAGTAGGTATGCTATAGTTTTCGGACCTATCAGATGACTTATACTTTGATTTCACTGTAGGACCCCTAGTACCATCTAACTTATCAAATTCGCTGTTATCTAGTAGGAATTCCCAAAGTTCATCAGAATAAAGTACATATCTTCGAGAATCAGATAGGATGTTCTTTTTGACTTGACTTGAGGTGCAGCTGTTTCTCCTGCTTTCAATCTCAACTTTATCAGAATTTCTCTCGCTATTCTCGAAGAAAAGAGACACCATTTCTAATGTGACTCCTACAAACGGGTCTTCTTCATCTATTATTTTCTTCAGTTCTTTGTTTTCCAATAAGTATTTTCTCTGCTTTCTAAACTCTTTGACTCTGGTGAAGGAGTTAGGTATGATCATGCCAAATTTGCCGTTTTCTCTCAGCAGAGCATCGGATCTCTCTATAAAAGCGGAAAATATGTTGTAAGATATTTCTCTGTCTTTTTTGCAGCAGAAATCCATATTTTGTCTTAAGATGTTCTTCTCTACATCTTCCATGATGTCGCCATAAGGCGGATTGCCCACAAGAACATCAAAACCGCCTTCTGCAAAAACATCTGAGAACTCCATAATCCAGTGGAAATATCCTGCTTCTGAGATTATTCTCTCACTGAGATAGGCAGTTACATCAAAAGAATTAATGTGGTCTTCATAGTCAGAATATATCTCATTTACAGGGGTATTCGCTTTAATCTTGAAGTAGTCCTCTTTAAGAGTTATAGAGGTTAAATCGCCTCTATATTGATTTATACGAACCCCTGAGTTATCTTCGAACCGTTTCTCAATTTCTTGTTCAGTTTCTTCAGGTATATTGGATTTAAAATCAATTTTTACTTTCTTAGGTTTATCAGGGAGTTCTTCAGGCGACTCAACTTCATCTTCGTATTCTATACCTGATTTATTCAAATCCTCTTTCAGTTTACTATTTAGTAGTCCGTTATATTTGTCTGTCTTTTTATCTAGCTTCTTCTTTAACTTGAGAGCTTCCTTGCCGTGTTTATCTCTATAATCATGGATCAGATTCTGTCTTTTCTGGAATAGCTCTTCTATGGATTCTCCGTCAAACTCTGAAAGTTTTCTGTTAATTCCTGAATTTAGCCTTTCTATGTCTGCATAACCGATTAATGAGTTGCCTGAACGAGTATTGAAATCTATGTTAGGTAGAGGTTCTACACCCAGATTGTCCTTCTCTAAATCAGGTTCAATGGAGGATACTAACCAAAGCCATAGTCTAAGCCTACATATCTGTATTGCGCCCTCCATTAGGTCTACTCCGTATAGATTATCAGAAATAATATCTTTTCTTGCCTGGTACTCATCATCGTTTTCCTCTAGAGAGTTAAGCCAATCTGTTAGAATATCTGCAGAACTCATTAAAAATGCGCCTGACCCAACGGCCGGGTCAAGTATCTTCATATTTTTGAGCTCTTCAATGGCCTTCTCTTTCTCGTCACTCGAACCATTGGAGGCAAATTCATTGAAGCTGTCATATCCAAGTTTACATTTTTCTTTAAGATCTGCCCACATTGTTTCTTTCGAGATATTTCTAGTTATGTATTCTGGAGTATAATACGCGCCTATTTCGTCATTACCTTTCCGCATTTGGATTTCTCCGGAATTGTCTACACTCAGTCTTATACGGTCTAGTTCCTCAATAGATACATCATCAAGTCTTTCAACGGTAATTACGAATTTCTCATAAATATGGCCCAATATTTCTGGTGTTAATGTTCTGAAGGAATCTCTATCTTCTTCTAGTTCTTCTTCGACTCTTACATCTTCAATTACCCATTCATATTGGTTTAGGGTTTCAATTAGATTTGACCAGTTGTAGTCTTGGATGTCTAAATCTTTCTCACTCAGCTCTTCTCCGTTGAGATCGGTTATGTCTCTAAACCGGAATAAGCCTCCGTTTAGGTGTGGGAGATAGATGCTTCCCCTCCCTTCGGTAAGGTTCTTGTTCGTTCCACCTTCTTCATTAAGCCCTTCAAATATTTCTACTAATGCAGAATAGCTGTTCTCTTGATGTTGTTCTACTAACTCTTGGAAGTAGTCCTTGACATTGATTGTTGTCCGATTTCCTTTGAATTCGGCACAAACGATGTCTTTCTTCCCGAGGAAATAGATGAAAGAAATTCTATCTATAATTTTCTGAGAAAGCAATATTTTCTGGTTGTCAGACAAGTCATTGGATATGGATTTAGCCATTTTCAGGCGTTCATTCCAGAGATTTTTGTAAAAATGGTTAACTATCGCTTTTGTGTCGAAGAGAGCTTCAGGTTCTTCTTTTGAGAACTTCTCTAGTTTTGATATTTTGCTTTTTCTGTACTCTCCTCTTGACTCTGCATATTTGATGTTGTAGATGAAGTCCTTTTTCTCTCCATGTTTCCTGTAAACTGCCAGTCTTTGCGATTCACTATTCCAAAACCAAATATAGTCTATTCGTTTCTTCTTTATTTCTTCTATAATAGGCCTAATATCTTCTTGAGGTATATCAGAGAAGTAGGCTGCTCTAGGCTCTTCAAAATCTATCTTATAACTGTAATCTTTATTTTCAATACTAATAGAGCTATTTTCGGTTTGATCTTGTTTAAAGAAGCCTTTATCTCTTAGATATTCTAAATCAAATTCGTTCACATTATCACCGATCTAGTTTTAAGAAAGCTAGGAGTTCTGGCTCGTCCACTACTTCGAGTTCTGTTGATATATCTTCTATTTCTTCCCATACTCCAATATCTTCGATTATTTCATCCAGGGATAAGAAGCTACTGGAGTTGTCAACTTCATCAATAAGCTCATTTACCTTTTGCTTATCATCAGAACTTAGGCTGTTCTGTTGGATCTTACTGATCAGACGATTTATCGTTGATTTATTATCTTGTTCTTCGAAACTGGCTCGAATATCTCTCAATTTTCTGATTAACGTACTGTCTTTACGCGAACTCGTGCTAGATGAGAGTTGCTGAACTCTGACTGATTTTCTAGCTTCTTCTTTCTTTTCTTGTAATACTTCTTTATCTTTGTCAGTTATTTTGTGATCTCTTTTTGGAACTATGTCATCAATTTCGGGATCAGGAGTTCTAAACCTATTTCCAACTTTGTAGATAGGGAGTAATGAATAATCTCCGCTTAAGCTTGTGTAGAACGGTTTAGGAGTTGAACTTGATGTTTTGTCTACATCTTCTAATGTGATAGAGAAGCTGTCTATTGCTTTCTTTAGGAGTAAATTGAATTTATCTCCTTCTGTGATTTCGCTGTCAATAAATTCTTCAGGATTTTTATTTGCTAGTTCGTCTTTATATTCCTCAAAGGTTTCTTTGTGTGCGTTCCATTCTCTTTCTTTGAAGCTTTCTACTTTGTCTTCCTCTAGAGACCATACAATGAAGTCTATTCCCACAGTTTGTAAAATTCCGTCAAACCGCACTTGTAATGTATCAAATAGTTCTAGCTCTTGGTCTACTTTTCCAGAGGTCTTGAAGTTCTTTATGAATATTTTCTTAGGGTTATTAATTCTCAGAACTCTTCCTGCACGCTGAACAAGAGCAACAGGGTTATATGGCAGGTCATAGTTAACTATGCAGTCTGCACCAGGCAGGTTAACACCCTCTTTGAGTATGTCTGAGGTAATTAATATGTCGATATCTCCATTATTGATCAGCTCTTTTACTTCTTCTTCGTTGCTATCTGAGCTTCCATGTATGTATTCGATATCTTCGAATTCTCCTTGGAGGGATTCATACAGGTATTCTACAGTTGTAACCCATTCTGAGAAAATTACCGTTTTTTGACCATTTTCTATATTATCTCGTAGAACCTTCTTTAGGTGGTCCAATTTCTCATCATTTTGGTAAGGTGTATCATCTATGTTTTCTATCTCTGCTGCGTTCTTTACTTCGTCTATTAGATCATCGATTCGTTTTTTGTCTTCGTCCATTCCGTCAGTGATGTTGTTTCTTGTATCCTCATCAAAATCCTTGTAAGTGTCAATTATGTTCTTAAATCTCTCAATATCGTCTGAACTGCTCATTAATTCTTCAAACTTAGGTCTTAGATCTGCCGGCAGAAGATCTATGTTCTCTCTGTCTATATAGTCTTCCTGTTCTAATCCTTGTTTGTAGATCTCGAACCGATTTCTTAGATTTTCTAGACTTTTTAGGAAGGAATAAGGACTGCTTTCTAGTCTCTTATAGAGCTGCCATTTGTACCAGAACAACAGGTTCTTGTTTTCTTCATAACCTTCTTCCTCCCACATTTTAGCTGGTTCGTAGTTGAGTTGTTCTAAAAAGTAAACGATTCTGGAAATGGGTTCGCCTTCGTCGTTTGTTACTAGGTTCCCGTCTCCATCTTTAGCATCTGAGAAAAGGACTTTTTCGTATTCTTCACCGTATTCATATTCAATTGCTTCTGTTTCTGGTTCTTTATACTCTGCATCAGCTCCTGCTATCTTGGTTATATCTTCTTCGAACTCTTTTTGTATGATTCTCCAAGTTATCCTAAGATCAAGCTCTTTTCGTAACTCATTAAGTTTGTTTAGAGTTTTGCTATCTATTTCCAGATCTTCTTTTTGCTTTATTTTTTCCTTGGTGCTATCGTAAAGTTCTTTTATACCGGCATTAGCGAAATTAGTTTCGTTTCTGCCCTTGTAGAAAAGATCTACAAGATTGAAGAAGTCCTCAGGTCCTAAGTTGACTGGGGTTGCGGTAACTAGTAAGACATCTGCGTTTGAATTTTCAAGTATTATGTCTTCTAGATTAGATCTTCGGTAATTATTATTTCTGTAATGGTGGGCTTCATCAATTACAATCAACGAATATTCGTCCTTATAGTCTTCCAGTTCAAAACCTCTCTCTGGGTTTTCCGACATTGGAGGTTTCTCTAACTTACCCATAGAAACTGTGTCGACTGAATCTTCTATCCCAAATTTCTGTATATATCCTTCTTCATCTTCCGATCCTGTCCATTCAGTTTCAACTCGAGATGGATGTATCAAGAGGCATTTCTCGTCCTTAATTGATGAATAAGCTTGCATAACTTGAGAAGCTACATAGGATTTACCTGTTCCGACAGAGTTCGATAATAGAAATCCTCCAAACCTATTTAGACCTTCCATCACTCGCTGATAACTGTAGTATTGGTGTTCTAGCAGAGAAACCTGTTGTAAGCTTCCTTTACCCTTGAATAGGTATTTCTTATCATCTAGTACATTAAGCAGTTTTGAGAAGAAATATTTAGGTTCTAGATAAGTGTATTCGCTATCTGATTCTTCTTCTACGGATTCAATAACCTTTAGTAGGCTGAAGTCTGTGGAAGAATCTTTCCAAAGCTCATTAAACCATATTTCGTATTTCTCCGTTTTTTCCGAAGTATCTCTGAATGGGATGCATAGTTCTACATTATCTGTGAGTCCTGGGCTACTAAAGTTCGCAGAACCTCCCCATACTGCATAAGGATAGTTGGGGTTATCATTGACGTAAAAAATGTACATTTTAGGGTGGAATCTCTTTCTGTAATAAACTCTAATTTCCAGGTAATTTTCTTCTATTAACTCTTTCAGTAACTCAAGATCCTCATCTTCGTATTGATTGAGATAGTCTTTACTTCTATTCTTTAGCGATGTGAGAAATTCCTTTGTGCCTGGACTAGTTTCCGGCCCCATTATAATTCTTATTGAAGGTCTGTCCTCGTTGGCCAAATATCCGTCTTCATAAAGTTCTCTAAATTTGCCAGATAACTCCTTAAATCCAGAAAGGAATAGATAGCCTGTGGCTGAATCCATTCTGAACGTTCCATCATTCTCTATGACCTTATCCGCATAATGTTCCATTACGTTAAGAACAGAGGCTTCATCTTCTTCGTCTAAAATACCTGAATTATTGTCAACAACTCTATCTAGAACGCTCATACTATGTATGTTTCAATCGTAGATGACTCTTAAATCATTAGCTCTACCTGAGACTTAGAACAGCTCCTAAAGACGTTTGGAGAGATCGTGGAAGCAGCCATATCTGAACCCAATGGGGTAGGGTAATTAAGCAAGTAGGCCGTCAAAAATAGCTTTAGATGAACCAGATGGCTCAAATAACCAACCTTTATGGGGATCAAATATAAATTAACATTTATATGAGTGAAAACACCATCAGCATCGACAACAAGGAAATGTATGACGAATTAGGTGATTTCTACCAGTATTATTCTGATGAGTTAAGCAGTAGAACTCTGAAGAAGTATATGCGTGTTTTATACCGCATTAGATTTGTAGATGAATCCCTACTAGACGTTGAAGACCAAGATGACCTGACTGAACTAGAAGATACCCTGAGAACTCATACATGGCCGGAAGAAAGCGACTTCAACTTTAATTTCTGGAAGAATAGGAATGTAGTAGTGCCTGCAGTTAAGAAGTGGCTGGATTATATCGGTCAGTCAGGCCTGAAGGAAGAATTCACATATGACAGGAAGGAGATTGACAAACTCAACAAAGATAGTGCCCTTGACCGTCAGGAGATACAGATAGTACTTGACAATATTAGGTACAGATGGAGCAAAATAAGAGGCAAGAACAGCTTCCAAAAAATCGAGAAGGACGAGGAAAAGGCTGAACGTGACGAACTACTTACCTTGCTCCTATATGATACAGGTATGAGGATTAGTGAGCTGCTTCAAATCCAGAAGAATCAGGTCGATGTAGAAAGTAACAGCATAAGCGTCCCCAAGGAGATCTCAAAAAGTAAGAATCAGAGAACGGTCTTTTTCACAGACAAACTTACTGATAAGCTGGAGAATTATATTGAAGAGTTAGACGAAGATGAACGCCTTTTCCAGTACATAAGCGATGAAGAATGGGATGGCGAAGAAACAGTTGGAAGCCCTGGACTTGACAACGCAATAAGGATCGAAAAAGAGGTACAGAGGGTCGACGATATGCTACGTCGTTCCACAAAAGGTCTCGGTATAGATGTTTCACCTCACAAACTACGGCACTCCATCGCACAACATCTCCGTGACGCAGGAAGAGATTTAGAAACTATCC
>JBDGSH010000044.1:0-3035 GCA_042217665.1 Candidatus Nanohaloarchaea archaeon | reverse complement strand
AGTTATAAGCCAAGTGCATCATGTAGCTGTTTTCTGGATTCACTCCACGACCTAGACGTGTAATCGACTTCTTTACCCCAAGTTGGAATTAACTAAGTCAGCTACTTCCTCCGAATCAAAATCTGAGAAGGAAACTGCAACATCAGATAGGTCTCTATAAGAGGGTACTTTTTCATACATTACTGGTAAGGTGCCGCAGGTGGCTGCTTCGACCGGTGTTCTACCGTATCCCTCGAATTTTGCCGGATGAAGGTAAATTTCGGCATTTGTATATAATCTTCTAAGCTCTGAAATAGAGACCTTACCAAAAAATGAACTTCTTCAGAAAAACCTCTAGAATCAACCTCCGACAGGAAACTTTCTACGTTTTCATCCCTTAAATTCGCTCCACAGACTACAATTTGTTCGTCTTCAAGCTCCTCCATAATATCGAGCATGAAATCGTGGAGGAATCATATCGTGATAACATGAGATATGTAGAAGGGGTATGTTCAAGAACTGAAAGAGAAGCTAAATGGCAAAACTGTATTGACATCTGATCACGGAAATCTTGTGGGAGAGGCCGGATTCTACGGACACCCACGAGACCGAATGAAAGAGCCCTAAAAATCGTTCCCTACAAAGAGTAGCTTGGTCGCCTATTTTTCCTTTTATCCACTTAATCAAGGACTTAAATTCTGAAATCATACTCTTTATAGATTTAGGTACAAATAACGCTCTAAAGGTAAAGATGAACAAAATACCGAAATACGGGCTCGAAAACTTACAAATGGTATATCAACAGCTGAAAATATATAGATATAGACGCGTTGGTATTCGAAAAATTAATCGCTTGATTAATCAAATCTATCCAGAAGGAAAGGAAAGCGAATACTACTTACGAGAATTAAAAGACGACACTTTGGTTCTGAATTCTCTCACAGGCAGGAAAAATAAAATAGGAGTTTACATGTTGCCCTTACATTCAATAGCGGCTTACATAATAACCCGAAAAGTTAAGCCAGAAAAAATAGTTGAGACCGGCGTACACCACGGTAAAAGCACCACCTGTATTTTAAGAGCGATTCAAAAAAACCAGGGGGGTTTTCTCCATAGTATTGATTTACCAAAAACAGTTGATCCCAATAACCCTTATCAAGAAGCTAATGTTTATGAACTGAAGGAAGAAGAAGTCGGGCGACTGGTCCCAGATGAACTTAAAAGTCGATGGAATTTGCATCTAGGCGATAGTAGAGATATTCTGCCGAAAATTCTTGAAGAAATAGGGCCTATAGATTTTTTCATGCATGACAGCATGCATAGTTACGAGGTTATGAGCTTCGAATTTAAGCACGCACTAAATTCGCTTAATGAAGAAGGAGTCTTACTGAGCGATGATGTTGACTGGAATAACGCATTTCAGGACTTTGTCAGCAAACATAAGCCAGATTTGAATAAAGCAGGAGATACCTCCGATATACCTAAAAAGTATAGCGAAAATATGAGCGTCATCGGATTAATGTCAAAATGAGACCTGGCAGAATTCCTAAAGCGTGATAGAAAAGTGTATAAAATTAGGCTATAGTTCCAGCGCCTCAAGCAGTTTTTTTCTTGATTCACTCCATGACCTAGGCGTGTAATTGACTTCTTTACCCAAGTTGGAATTAACTAAGTCAGCTACTTTCCTCGAATCAAAATCTGAGAAGGGGACGGCCACATCCGATAGGTCTCTATAAGAGGGTACTTCTTCATACATAACCGGTATAGTTCCGCAAGTAGCGGCTTCAACAGGAGGTCTACCATATCCTTCAAATCTAGCCGGGTGAAGGTATAACGCGGCATTAGAATAAAGTCTTCTCAAATTTTCAAGAGAAACTTTTCCCATGTAGTTTACTCTATCTTCCAGTTTCCTCTCTTCAACTTCCGAGAGGAACCGATTTACGTTCTCAGGATTTAGATTAGCACCGCAAGCAACCAGTTCCGTATCATCCTCAAGTTTCTCTAGCACATCTAGTAGAAATTTGGGGTTCTTCCTAGTCGGGAAACATCCAGCATACAAAATATATTTCTCCGGAGTATCAAACGAAGGTTCTGAATTATCTCTATATATTCTTTCTTTATCGATACCTTGCCAGATAACATCGATTTCCTTATCGTTGAAACTGACTATATTATTAGGGTGTCTTATCAAATCCGTTTTCGTAGTCTCAGAAACAGTTAATACCTTGTCCACTCTACCAAGATTCTTGATCGACCTAAGATACGTCTTTCTACCCAAGTACGTCCTACCAACAATTATCTTATTTATGAATCCATGAACGAATACCGCGATTTTGATATCATACTCTTCAGGATTTATGCCTGCTAGAGGTAAGTAGGAAGCAAATACAGCCCACTCGTATTCATCCTCAATCCTGGATAGTTTTTCTGGTATTGTACGGTATAATCTATCAGTCACATTCAGGATAGGAAGCCTAGAATTCTGTATCTCATAAGTATCAGCGATATCCTTGTAGAGTTTTTCCGAAAAAAGGCTCAAAGAAGAACTTTCTAACGGCTTGAAAACCGCAATATCCTTATTATTATCAGGCACCTGCACAGAGCCAGTCACACCTCGGCAATTTCATTCTTAATTTTGTCATAGAAATCGTATATCTTTGGTTTTTCATCAAATAAAGGTTTGTTAGAGCTGTAAAAGGCGTTTTTGTTATGTTCTGTTTCAGTTGGAAGACCGTGGTCGGACATAAATATGATATGGTCGTAGCCCTGCTCTTCAGCCTTCTCTTTAACCTCCCCGGCCAGCTCATCCATTTCTAGGTAGATTTTTCTTAGCTTGTCCTTGTCGAAATTTCCAAGGTTTTTGTCGCCGAAGTGATGCTGATAGATGTCAACAAAGTGGAAATGTGCCATTAGAAGAGGTCTTGCTCCTATTATTTCGGATTCAAGTTCTCTCATCAGTTCGTTCTTTCTGTACCTGAACTCCCTAGTCCGCCACCAGTCGACAATCTCTTGAGAGCTGTATCCTTTCAGCATCATCTCTACTGACGCCTTTATCA
>JBDGSH010000043.1:0-4222 GCA_042217665.1 Candidatus Nanohaloarchaea archaeon | reverse complement strand
GAGTTAATTCAGTTCTTGATGGATAACGAGGTCGAAAGTATAGGAGAGTTAGCTGATAACCTAAACAGAGGCATGAAAGAGGTTGGGGAAGATCTAAACCTCTTAGAAGAGTACAGTATTGTCAGGATTGAGAGAGAAGGTAGAGCGAAGAGGCCTTCTGTCCCCTATGAGAGAATAGATATTGATATCGGTATTTCAGCTAAAAGTGAAAATCAGAAAGTTGGTGGGAAGGGCTTGGCTTGAGACGCTTGAATAATGTTGGCCCTGAAGATTTCAGTTAAGAGTTTAAAGAAAATCTTAAACGTTCAAGGAAAAGATTAAACTAGGTAGCAAATTAATGAGGCAGACTACTGAAGGCGGTGTCGAAGCAAAGATCCTGGACTACCTTGAGGAGGTTGGCTGGGATGTCTACGGCGATCCACGCACCAAAGGAGAGTGGGGAGGTTCTCAGTTGGATGAAAAATACGATAGGAACCGGGATGAAGCGGTTTACTGGGGCCTTTTGAGAGAAAAGATTGTGGAATTGAATGAGGATATCGATGGCCAAGACGCTAGAGAGATAGTTGACAATTTGAAGAGGGATCTAGGCGCTGAGAATCTTCTTAAAGCCAATGAAGAGTTTTATCAGAAGATTAGGAACGGCGTTCCCTATACCGTTGCAGAAAACGAGGCTCGTGGTGAAAAATACGTTGATCTTATTCACTTCCCCGAGAATGGCAGCCTCGAAGAATTAATGGAGAAGAACGACTTTATCGCTATTAACCAGTTCCAGTTTGAGAGGAAGGCCTCTGTTAGGCCTGATATTACTTTGATTGTGAACGGCCTTCCATTAGTGCAGTTCGAGTTGAAGAACGTCGGTCCAAGCTCTACTCTTCAGAAAGCGATGAACGAGATGGATCAGTATCAGGAGAACGCTCAGAGAATGTTTGTTCCGAACCTCTTCAATGTTGTATGTGACGGAACGCGTTTCAGGTACGCTGCTACAGGTTCACCTCAAAAATTTTACTTCCCATGGAGATCTGAAGAGTTTGAGGAAGGAGAATACGAAGTAGAGGATGCTGTCAAAAGCGTCTTTCAGCCAGACAAGTTGATGGATATTTTCCGTTACTACGTGTTTTTCTCTGATGAAGGCAAGGTTATTCCACGGTACATGCAGTACCAGGCCTCAGAGAGGATAATTGAGAGATTGAAAGACGGTGAGCCCAGGAAAGGCCTCATCTGGCATACGCAGGGATCAGGTAAATCATTTACAATGATGTTTGCTGCAAACAAAGCGAAGAAATCTGGAAACGTGAAGGACAGACAGCAGATTCTAGTGGTTGACAGGAAGAAGCTGGAGGATCAGATGAAGGACGATCTGGAGGACATCGAGTTCCCAATGTATGAGGTAGCGGATACGATAAACGATCTTGAAAGAATACTTGAAGAGGATAAGAACCAGCTTGTCTTGACGACAATTCAGAAGTTTGAGGAGGTTGACTCTGAGATTGAAGCAGACCCTGAAGGAGATGCTGTGGTAATGGTAGACGAAGCCCACAGGTTTACGGAGGGAAAGCTTGGTAGCAAGCTGAGGAACGCTCTTCCAGAAGCATTTTACTTTGGATTTACAGGAACTCCGGTTGTAGAGAATACAAAGGGAGGCAGGAACACGTTCAAGGAGTTCTCACCGAAAGGAGAGGATTATCTACATCGTTACTCAATTAGCGAGGGACAGCGAGATGATGTAATTACAGAGGTTACTTTCACAAGGATGAAGGTTGAGTGGGATGAGATTCCTGAAGATGTTCTTGATCGGAACTTTGAAGGAGAGTTCGGTGATCTACCGTTACAGCGCCAACAGGAGATACTGAGAGAGTACGTGAACGAGTCCGAGCTTGCGGAGTTAAGGCCTAGAGTGGAAAAAGTAGTTAGAAAGATATTGAATCACTTTGAGGAGAAAGTTGAGCCTATCAGAATGAAGGGAATGGTAGTTACTCCTTCCCGCAGAGCTGCCGCTATTTACGCTGACGAACTCAGAAAGTACAGGGATGAGGAAGAAGTTGAGGCCGTTATCTCAGGCAACGGGAAAGATGAGGATTTCATGCAGAAGTACGTCCGCTCTCACGAAGAAGAGAACAAGATAGTCGAGAATTTCAAGGAGGAACAGAAGAATCCCAAGATCCTAGTAGTCTGTGACAAACTGTTGACAGGTTTCGATGCACCGATACTGAAGACGATGTACCTAGATAAATCCCTAAATAACCATAATCTCCTTCAGGCAATCGCCAGGACTAACAGGCCTCGGATGGGAAAGAAGAACGGCGAGATAGTCGACTTTGCAGGAGTATTTGAGGACCCTGATGAAGCACTCCAGTATGAAGAGTTCGAGATCATTCAGAACGGCCTGAAGGAAACAGATGATCTAGCTGATGAATTCATAGACTTAGAGGAAGAAATATTAGACTTATTTGATGTCGCCTTCAGGAATGATCCTGAGACCATTCAGACAGCTGTTGCATCGTTGAGAAAAGACGACGAAAAGGCCTCACGTTTTTTGGAGATGTTTTCCGAAGCCGAGGATATCTATGAATCTGTTCAGCCTCATCCAAAGCTGGGAGATGACTATGTAATCACTAAATGGAAGATCATCAACCAAGTTTACTTTGAATACAAAGAGATGGAGAGAGGTCAGAAGCCCCAGAAGGGAGAAATCAGTGGTGACATAAGGGAGAAAACCCGAGAGATACTAGAGGAGAACCTTGACGTCAAGGATGTAGAGAAAGAGGAAGAAGATGTCTACTACGAGATAGGTAGCCCGGAAGTAAAACACGTCTCTGATCAGCCTCCGGAGTACAGTGCAGCTGCTGAAGGAGCGGTTCTCGAAGAGAATATTGAAGTCAGAGCAAATCAGAACCCGGCTTATGAGTCACTAAGTGAAAGAGTCAAACAGGTAATAGATGAGTGGAAGAGCGGTGAGATATCGGCCGACCAAGCCCTCAAGAGTTATGAAGAGATCGAGGAAGAGATTGACGAGATAGAAGACGAAAAGGAAAGTAAGGAAATGGGAGAAGCGACTTTCTCAGTTTACAAACTCCTTAATGAGAACTTTCCAGACTACTTTTCTGAGGAAGAATCAGAGAAGATAGCCAAAGCAATCACTGAAAGAATGGATTCCTTAGACTTCAACTCCATTGAGAGCAGCCTGAGAAAGGATATCAGGAAAGAATTGATTAGAGAGCTTGCTGAAAGAGGAGAGACCTCAGTGATTAAAAAAGAGGACGAATTCCTCAATAAAACCGTCAACTTAATTTTAAAGAACTACTGATTATGAAGACAAAGATTGAAGGCCTTAAAATACCTTATGAAGTAAGGAACAGTGAAGAGGCCTCGAAGCCTAGGATTGACCATAAGTTGGGAGAATTTACTGTCGTAATTCCTGAGGAGATGGACCTTGATCCTGAAGAGTTATTGAACAGGAAGAAAAACTGGGTTTCAAAGAAGCGTCAAGAGTTCTTGCGCTTCAAAAGAAAGATACCTGATAGAAACTATGCTGAAGGCGGCAAAATAGAGATTTTAGGAGAGAAAAAGGAGATTATAGTTGAGCAAAGAAGATCCAACAAAGTAGGAAACGAGATAAGACTTGCTGAACATTTAGTAGAAAGAACCTCGCTTAAGGAACAATTAGAGAAGGCCTTGAGAGATAAGGCTAGAGAAGTTATAGAAAGGAATTTAGAGCAGTACTCTTCAGAAATCTCTAAGGATTATAACGACATTTTTATCCGCGATCAAGAAACCAGGTGGGGTAGTTGTTCAGGAAAATCCAATTTGAATTTTAACTGGAGACTAATTTTCGGGCCTGAGCAAGTCTTAGAATATGTAGTAGTGCATGAGCTTGTTCATTTAGAGGAGAAAAGTCATAACGAGGAGTTTTGGTCGCGAGTTAGAGAAATCTACCCTCAATACAAGGAAGCAAACAGGTGGCTAGCTGAAGAAAGCTCGAACCTCGTATTTGATAAGTCACTTATAGAGGCCTCATAATTGGTCAATTTCCTTATCTAGTTAGCTCTGACTTATTGAAACTTACCTCGAGATCTCTATTATTTATTTCTGGTTGGCCTTCTACCGTTTCTGTGTGAAGTTGTTTAAGTAGTAGCATCCTGAGGGATCGCTGATGGGAAAAACCGGAGAGTTCAGCGTTTTATCTTGAAGTCTTCGAGGCCTTCTGGTTCTTCGTGTTCTGTCT
>JBDGSH010000042.1:0-7203 GCA_042217665.1 Candidatus Nanohaloarchaea archaeon | reverse complement strand
CCGCAACACTATAAGCAACTATGTAAGGGAGTTCAGAGAGGAATTGACGGAGGTGAAAAAGCACTAATTTTATGGATGAGAATAAGACCTCATCATAAGCTCTAAAATATTTCACACTATAATCTATCTATATGCAGGTAGGCGACAGGGTAAAACTGATTCTGGATAAGGAAGTCAGTCCCGATAACAAGTGGCATGGCAAGGAAGGAGAAATTATAGATATAGACTTTGATGACGCAGGGACGGTCACTGGTAATTCGGAAGACAACTTCATGTTTAAAGTTGAACTGGATAACGGCGAAGTTCCTGATGTTCACTTCCGCAGACACGACCTGAAGAGAATAGATGATTAACTAAGACTCCAGTAAATCGAGTTTTTCTCGGTATTCTTCCTTATCTAATTCACCTTGAGCAAATCTTTTCTTGAGGATATCAACAGCAGAACCCTCTTCTTTCTTCCCTGAATCCTCGCTAATTTCATCTTTGTCTACGGTTATCAGATGTTCTGATGCGCTTTCTATCTCGTTAGTCCTATCCATATCCAAAACTAGGGAGACTATCATTCCTTGGATTAGCTGTTCTTTAGTCATCTCAAAAGTTCGGCCTTCCTTAATCTCATCCTTGAACTCATCTATCACATCATCCCAGTCATCTCTTTCCATAGGTTCTAATCCCTTAAGGCATTCTTAATATATTGATTCCTTACTGTTTGCCTACCGTTTTCTTCTGCTAGGGCAATAGCTTCCTCGGCAAGATCGCCACCGAATCTTTCCAGTATTTGACCAAGTTCCTGAGCTGCGTTTTCACTAACTCGTTTATCTCCTTGACTTTTGATCAAGTCTTGCATAGCTGAAGTGGAAAATTCCATATCTTAGCATAAATTCTAGTTAGGCTATCACTTTTCCTTTCCCCAAAGTTAGAGTAATCCATTTTTTCCAGTTCTAGACCGGATACCTTTAGTTTAATCGAGTTATCTTCCTCTAGAAGGTCAAGCCATCTTTTTGCTATATGGAATTTATCAGCGCTACTATATCCAGTATAGTGTACCTTTCTGTTGTCTTTGGCAAAGTGCTTTTCTTCTTTGTCTACATTTTCCCAACTATCACAGCAGTATCTGGTGTTGAGTAATTTATTGGTTATTTCAGAAAAAGAAGATTTCTTAACAAATACAGGGCCTATATACATTGTTTTTTCGGGGCTACTTGATGTCCCCATACCTCGTCTGTAAAAGTTAGTACCTGTTTCATTGTTGACAGGTTATATGAAATGACTCATATTCTAGATTCCTCTCCAGCGATTTCATCTACCGTATATCTTCCCTCCTCTAAATCAAGATCTACGGTAAAAGTAGACATATCATCAGTTCTGTTCCACTTTGTTTTGTCCTTTCTGCCGGGTGTAAAAACATGTTTAGATCCATCTTCGTGTTTTAATATCATGAAGTCTATTCTCTGCAGTTCTCCTAAATCAAAATAATTCTTCCTCAGGTAAAGATCTGATTCATAATCGTCAACCTTCTTTTTACGGGTATGAAAGATTACACTGTTTTCATATTCCTCCGTGCTTAACTCGTCTCTTTCTATCACTTTAACCTTTCCATCTTTTATCCTCTCATATGAAGGACAACTATTTTCTGAAAGATCACATAGATGGCAGGAAAGAGGATTTGGTTCTCGCATCTTCATTGATTTTGCATTCAAAATACCGGTTTTGATGCAATGAACTATTGAATCAAATTCAGGTTGATTAGTTTTCCGCAACTGTGCTGTTTCCCAGACAAATCTTTCGAACTTCCCAAGTTCATAACCCGAATCTGGTATCTGTTTCTTATCTGTGTCCAAAAGTGTCGTAAAGAAAGTCTCAACCCATGTATCAACCGGTATAACATCGTAATTAGCAAAGGCCTGCTGTAAGATCATGCCCATCACTTTAGGATAGGTTCCTCTTGCATCACTTGTTAGCCCTTTACGGTATAGATTGGCATAAGCATCCTGATCCACTTCAGAAAAGTCAAAACCTTCCATAAGATTGTACAGGTACGTTATCATAACGAAAGGCCTCTGGAACATTCTATTCATATCCTCCTTGAGCTGCACAATCAGATTTTTGGAAGACTCTTCAAGAGGATCTACCAAGGTATTCCAGTGCTGTCTACCATTACTGCTTCCGGGAACTTCCTTTTCATTGTCCAGTGTATAGAATTTCTGATCTCCAATAGCTTCTTCATGGGTTAAATGTTTATCACCAAATTCATTGATTGCTTCCGCAACCTCCTGAAAGTTCTCAAAATCTTCCAATTCTCCGTTCCTGATCTCTTTATATGTAGGGAGCATACGGAGGTTGATCTGCATATTTTCAGGTGTCTCTACCTCCTCTCCAGCTGTTTTCATCACATTGGATGACATAATCAGTTCCTGCTTTCTTCCCCCTGGAACATTCCAAGTAGATACAAGCCTGAAAATACCATAAATTGGTGAATAAAACTGGCCGCATCTCAGCTCCGGCCCATAGTATTTCTTAAGGCGATCGAATATCAGTTCTACTATTTTCTCCCAGTTTTCATGTTTCTCACAATCACATTCTTCCTCCGAACAGTTACAACAATCGATTATATCGTCTTTGCTTAAAGATTCAGCGACTCCCAGTCTTTCCCTCAGTTCTTGCTTAAATTGGTCTTCAACTTCTTCGATTTCTTTATTTACGAGAACTTTTACCTCGATATCACAGTAGCCATTTCCTTTCCTATCAATAACCTTTTTTGTCAGAGGAACGCCAAAATATCGTTCTCCCTCCTCTTTGAAATGAATCCTGTGAAGAGGGAATCCGGGTACATCTGAATAAAAGAACTTCATAGTTGGAACCCAGTTATATGGAACATCTTCGATAATAACAGTGTCATGTTCCTTAAGAGAGAAATCTGCCATAAGAAATGTTTAGACCGAATACTTTAGGGGTTTACGATATCAATCGAACTCTAAAGCACCAAGATCAAGGAGTGCGAGATAAAATGCTCTTGCCTTTTCAGCATCCTCGGGCGTTATAGATTCCATAAATGAGTAGACTTCTCCCTTTTTATGAGGCTGAGAAGGTAATTTTACATTCATTTTATTTTCTATAACCCTCACAATATTGGGATCCACTAAAGCTTGCGTTTCTCCTCGAGCAAACAATTGGGTAGCCCTTGCAACATAGTTCCCAGATCTCCAAGGTTTCTTGAGGCCCTCTAAAGTCTCTGGAACCTTTCCCTCGTATTCACTGACAAAGATTTCGCCAGCACTTTTGAGAGATTTAACTCGATGATTTACAAACCCTAACTCCGATATGATATCTCTGAGTTCTTCTTCATTTGATTGATCTATTGATTCAGGGGAAGGATATTTCTCCACAAATTTTGGGTAAACTCCACTAACTGTATCTGCTCTTGTTCTCTGAAGTAAAATTTCAGCTACATAAACCTTCCAAGGATCCAGAGTATCTCGCCAAGGATATTTCCTACCATTTTCTTCCAGCCAGTTCATCATTTCTGGGATATGGCCAGCAAATTCCTGTATATCGAATCCACTAATCTCAAGTTCTTTGAGGGTCTCTGCCAATTGATCCTCATCAATTGAACTAAGATAGTCCTGTTCTGAAATTTTAGTACATCCCAAAGGCAAACAGTCTTTATATGACATTTTTAACCATTTAATTCGTTTTTAGCTTCAATAATGCTCTAAAACATGTCCTTGCCGGTTTTTGCTTCTCATCAGTCACAATTTTAATAAATTTTTAGAAGGTTATTATCTATAGTATGAACTCTAATTATAAATTTATAGGGGATTTGAGTGATAACCATGAATGAAGAACTGAAGGCAATAGACCTTTTTGCAGGTGCAGGAGGTCTCTCGCGTGGAATCGAAGAGGCTGGTTTCGATGTTATATGGGCTATAGATCACGAAGAAAACTGTAAACCAACTTTTGAAGCCAATCACGATGCAGAACTTGAAGTTGCAGATATTACAGAGACAACTCCGCCTGATTTGGGGCTTGAAGAGGGCGAACTTGATCTAATTGTAGGTGGACCGCCATGTCCAACATTTTCTATGGTTGGAAGAAGTAAAATAAACTCGATTGAAGGCAGAAATAATAAGGAAGATGACAGACATCAGCTCTATCAAGACTTTCTTCGATTTGTAGATCATTTTCGGCCCAAAGCATTTGTGATGGAGAATGTAGAGGGAATGACTTCTGCAGAGAACAAGGACGGAGAGCCAGTTGTTGAAGTTATCAAAGAAGAAATGAGGGAACTGGGATATGAAGTAAAGGCCAAAGTTCTTGATGCTGCGAATTTTGGTGTACCACAGCACAGGAAGAGAATAGTCTTTATAGGAAATAGAATTGGTAAAGAGAACCCAGACATGGAAGACTGGAGGACACATAGAAAACCAATGAATGAAGAAGAAAAGAAGATGAAGTTCTACAGGGATGAAGGTCCAGAAGACGATAACCAGCAGACAATTGGAGGTTTCTCTGAAGAAGATGATGAATTTCCAACATTTGAGAAGAATAGGCAAAGGGAGCCTTGGAACACTGTAGGGGATGCGATTCTGGAGTTACCGCCTGTGTCGCCTGATGGAAATACGCCTCCAACAGAGTGCAAAGAATACACTATACCTGCAATCTCAGAATACCAGCACTGGGCTAGGGATCTTGACGGGGAAGACTGGGAGGAAGCAGAACTTGACAGTCATGTGTGTAGAGGTCATAATATGAGGGATCTTACTATCTACAAATTTCTCTGTGAGAGCAGCTCCCATATAATTGGAGATCTGCCGGATGACATCAATCCATACAGGACAGATATATTCCAAGACAAGATCAAATCTCAGGATCCGAAGAAACCGTCGAGTACGGTTGTGGCCCATCTGTACAAGGACGGCCATATGTTTGCTCATCCAACTGAGGCAAGATCTATCACAGTTAGAGAAGCAGCAAGATTGCAGTCCTTCAAAGATTCTTTCACATTCCCCGTGGCAAGAACTCACGCTTTCAAACAGATAGGAAACGCAGTTCCTCCATTACTCGGACAGGCTATAGGAACAGCAGTAAGAGAGGAGATCTTTGGAATTGAAAATGAGGAGAAGGCTGACAAAATCAGCCAGTAATTTTCATCTCCAACTCATGACCGGTAAAATTGCATAGATCATGCAGGAACCGGTCAGCAGGCCTCAATCCTTCTAAATCTTCTTTCTCTCCATATCTTCTCCAAATAAATGAGTCTCGGGGTACATAGACTCGGCCTCCATCATTCTGTATATCTCTTATCTTTTCTTCAGTGATATCGGCCATCATTAGCGATACAAACCAGATTTCATCTACTCCCACTTCTGACTGCCTCTGAAGACTCTGCCTGAAGCGTTCTCTCAATGATCTTTTACATGAAAACCCTACAGATCCATCAGGACCTTCAACTATATTATCAAGTTCAAGATCTCCAAAATGTTCAGGGCTCCCAGTATTAGGAATTCCAAACCTAGAGAAAATTCTCTTCAGACCTGTTTCGAGGACATTTCCAGCTGTTGAAGCTCTTGACTGACCTGCTCGTCTTTCGTATTCCTGTGCAATCGCTGAAATTATAGCGATAGCATCAGCCTCATCTATATCATTATTTTCTATTAGATTCTCTTCCAAGTTTTCAGCATAATTAGATAGACCTTTTCTCTGTATAGATAACTGGAATTCCTCTCCTTCTACATCAACATTGAAAAGAGCCTCATAAGCATTTTCAGGTTTAAGTGAACCCTTTTCGGATTCAAGTGTCTGATCTATAATCTCATGGATTTCGTCATTTCCAAAAGAGTCATTTGATTCCTGAATTTGGGTCGTGCTTTTTACTGCCTCTACAGCGATCCTCAAATCCAAAAGGCTACTGTGGTCATTGAGACGCCTCTCAATTCGCTCAAGCATATCTTCTGTCTGACGATATTTTTTGGATATTTCCCCTCTCCACATTTTGTTAACTGAATCGGTTATATAATCCTCTATATCCTTAAAAGCAGACTCAATCTCCTCTTCATCGCAATCTTGATCGATTTCAGAGAGCTTTCGATCTATTAAATCAATAAGATCATCTAAAGACTCAGTTTCTTTTGATGCATAATTTCCAAATCTTGATTGAACCAGATATCGCAAGAACCAGTAAACATTGTTAGCATGTGAACTTGAAGTTTCCATACATCAGTTTTGATAACATCCAATTAATGATTTACTCTTTCCATTTTCTGGCATTCTCCATTATCTTGTCGGCAGTTTCTTTGTCAAATCTTTTCTCATTTTCTTTCATCTTATTCTCGACAATCTCTTCAATATCCAGATCCAATCTATTAGCCATACTTATACAGTATATTATCACGTCAGCAAGTTCTTCTTGAACCCTCGCCATTATCTCCTCATCTTCTTTGATATCTTTAGGATCGACATTATCATGCCATTGAAATATCTCCATAAGTTCTGCAGCCTCTACACTTATCGCCATTGAGAGGCTCTTTGGAGTATGGAACTGCTTCCAGTCTCTTTCCTCAAGAAAATCGTCAAACCGTTTCCGAAGATTCTCCATGCTCAAGTTAAAGGCTCTAATCCTTTAATCTCTTGTCCAAATAATCTGAAGCAATATGAATAGGACCTGTAGACAGATGGTATTAAACCGACCTTTATCCATAGAAGGTAGTAGATTATCAGGTTATTCTATAATAAGTTTAGCTGAATTTAGCTGGACTCAGAAACTTGATATAGGAGCTGAACTGGTCTAATATAGAGTAATAGAGGGTTATGAATAACCTAACTTGGGTGCTGAACGATATATCATGCGCGGAAGTACCCACATCTGAACCCAATGGGGTAGATAAGTGGCGGCCATAACCCATCAAAACAACTTTATAGATATTATATGCTTCAAGAACCAACCTTTATGGGACTTCTAAAGAATTAAATAATATGGATGATTTAATTGATGTTTTGAGGTGGTTAAGATGAGTATGGAAGAATCTGAAATCAAAGAGCAGTTGAAAGATGTAATAGATGACAGAAGCGACCTTGATTACTTCAGCAAACTCCTATACAAATATTACAATGCTGAAGAAAGCCACGGACGGAGAGGACCCAACATACCAATCAATGAGCAAGTTGATTATATCCAGTTCACTAAATACCTGTACCAGCGAGGAA
>JBDGSH010000041.1:0-5255 GCA_042217665.1 Candidatus Nanohaloarchaea archaeon | reverse complement strand
GGCGATAAATTCCTTGATGATGGCGAACCTAGAGAAGGTCTTAAAGGCAAGGAAAAGTTAATGGCAGAGTTGGCAAGTGAGACAGACGACGATGTCGAGTTAGCCGAAGAAATCAAGGATAAATGCTCTGAGATTGAAAGCCGCTTAAGTTCAGAGTGGAAAGACCGGGCTATCCAGGAAGTTACAGTTGAAGGTTACACCCCGGTAAAGAAGCATGGTGTGGCTATCAATATCCAGCCTTTAGCCGATAAAAACATCGTTCCTGAAATCGTGGAGGATAAGGTGATTTAGAATGAAGCAGAACAAGCTTGGAGATACAGCTGATAAGAATTTGCAGGAGAAAGCGAAAGAACTAATTGAGAATGAAATTGATCTTACTCAGCCTTCTCCTACGGTTATCTGGTGGGATAGAAAAGGATTTCTTGAACCAGTTGTTGAGGAAGCTGCTAAAAACCTCGATATAGATATTGTAAGAGCTGAGAAAAGCCCTCTTGAGCTACGAAATAAAGGTTTCAGTGGGAAGCCAGAGATTTGGTACGTCCCTCAGGCTAAGGAAGGTAGAGAATGGTTCGAAGATGTAAGCAGTATAGGTGGAGAGATAGAAAAGGCAGCCCATGAGTTAGCTGCTGAACTTTATGATGACTTAATTGCAGTGGAACTGTGTGAACCAGGTAATTTTGATAGACTTGATGAAATCGGAGAGGTTCTTGTAAATGAATTGACAGGAAGCAGCCTTCCTACTTCCGATAGGCTTTTCTCCAAGGTTTATACACAGGAAGGAGATCCAGTAGAGTATGTACTTAAGGTTGGATGGGAAGGAGTTGAAGACGACGAAAGAAAACAGAAGATAGTTGAAGCATTAAGTGAGGAAGTAAATGCCGTTTCCAGTTCCGATAGCCCTGAAAAAGCACTGGAAAAGACCAGGAAGTGGTTTGTAGCTAAATGGTTAGTTGAAGAAGGCCTAGATAGTGACAAACTCCCTGAAAAATACAGGAATGTTGATCAGCTGAAAGTCGAGAACAAACTGAAGTCGCTGCTTGAAACAAATCAAGAATTAGAAATTTACCTACAGGACTTCTGGCCTGATTTAATAGATGAGACAGATGTCTGGGAACTGAGGGAATGTCCTATCGAAGGCAGTTTGGAAAAGAAGTTATGGCAAACCTGGAAGAATTTAATTTCTGAGGAAGAATTTGAAAAAGCACAAAATCGTTCGTCTGGACGACTTAAGGCTTTACAGAAGTACTACGGAGAGAATTCTGACATAGTTCGCTTATGGGAAATATCTGAGAGTATAGCTTCACTGGCAGATCATGTATCCTCCTGGAAAGAGGTTTCCGGAGAAGACATATTTGAGGAATACTCATCAGAGGAGGGGTTATGGAGAATCGATAGAGCTGCCAGAAAGCTTCAAAGTTTGAATAATCCTTCTCTAAGAATTAATCATCCTGCAGAAGAATCTCTTCCAGAATTAAGGAACGAGTGGATGGTTCGATATTACAACGATTATTTGAGTGACCTTGCAGATTATACAGAGAAAGAGATCAAAGATAGCTCTCTATTCAAAAATCATCAACATGCATACGAATTTTGGGAAGACAAAGAAGACGAACTTGAAAGCGAAGGCAGTGCTGCAATCTTCTATATCGACGCCCTAAGATTTGATCTAGCTAAGGAGTTAGCTGAAAGACTTAGCAACCTTGAAGAATTTGAAATAGAAGAAGAATCAAGAATAGGTTGTCTACCCTCCGCAACTAAGTTTGGAATGAACACCTTAATCCCCGGAGAAAGCAGAAGCTTTTCCCTGAAGCTTGAAGACAAACTTACGCCTTACAAGAACGGTACTAAGATAGATTCAACTAAGAGAAAAGATGAATTAAGGCAAAACGGATGGCATGAAGCAAAAAGTTATAGCGGTGACTGGAACCATCCCAAGACGTTCATATTCGATCAGGAGCTGGATGAATATGGGGAAGAAGCATTAGATGATATAGAAAATAAGATTTCTCGCAGATTAGAGACTCTCAAGAATCAAATTGAACAGAAGCTAGAAACAGGAGGCTATGACAAGGCCTTTATCGTAACTGATCACGGTTTTATGTTGATGTCTGAGGATTATACTGCTGAAGGAATTTCTCCGTCTGAAAAGGCCTCAGATGTAAATAGAAGATGGTGTTCGGGAAATAACCTAGAGCCTAAAAACGGAGTAGTACTTGATAAGGATGACTTGAGCTACCTTGAGAGCTCAGTTAATCTTCTAGTTAATCCGTACCAGAGATACAGAAATCAAGGTATATCCGATGAAAGGTACTTCCATGGCGGCGGCATGCCTCAAGAGTTTATCTTGAACTTTGTCAAAATCGAAGAAAAGTAAGTTGAGGATTAAATGGCAGAGACAATAGATTCTGGAGATAAGGTTCTGATTGATGGAGAAGAAGCTGAAGTAATTAGGACCTATACTGTAGGCGACCTTAGATATGTCAGAGCGGTTATAGATGGAGAAACCAGAAGCGTATGTCTAGAAGATGTTTCAATCACGAAAACATCGGATGAAACTAAGCTTACTGATTTAGATATTTCTGATTTAGATCCTTTATCAGGAAGATTCTCAGCTAAGAAATTTGATCTGCGAACTGAGGCCTTGCAGCTTCGCCTTGCTCACGAACAAAATCAGTTGTTAAGCATTTCAAATTCCACTGTTCGACTAGAACCCTATCAGCTTGACTGTGTGAACCAGGTTATGAGCGGTTTAAGGCAAAGGGCGCTCATAGCAGATGATGTAGGACTAGGTAAGACTATAGAAGCCGGGCTAATATTCAAGGAGTTGGTGGCTCGTGACAGAGCAGATAAAGTAATTTTTGTAGTTCCAGCTCACTTGCAGAAGAAGTGGAAGCGAGATATGAAGCGCTTCTTTGATATTGATCTCACCATCGCTGATCGTACATGGGTGGAAGCAGAAAAGCGTAGGCTTGGTAGAGAAGCTAATATTTGGGATCAAGAAGGCCAAAAACTTTTGACAAGTATGTCTTTTCTTCGACAGGATGAATTCCGGAAGGATATAGAGGATTCATTCTGGGACCTAGCTATAGTCGATGAGGCTCACAAAGCAAGCAAAAAAGGAGATTCAGCTAGCGATACAGCTAAAACTGTAGAGACAGTTTCTCATAGGTCAGATTCTCTACTTTTGCTTTCCGCCACACCACATGATGGCAAGAAAAGACCGTTTAGATCCTTAATAAGCTATATTGATCCTTTTCTCGTTCCTCCAGACCAAGACCTTTCCAAATCAGATATTGAAGATGTCATGGTGCGCAGAGGTAAAGACACCATCTATGATGATAATGGAGAGAGAATTTTTCCAGATAGGGATGTAAGAACTGTTCCTGTGGAAATAACTGAGAGCGAAAAGGAATTTTACGATGAAGTCACAGAATATGTGAAAACTGTATTCAATCGTTCTGATGAATTAAATGAACCTGCTGTTGGCTTTGCAATGGCTCTAATGCAGAAAAGACTTGTCAGCAGTACAAGAGCAATTAAATTGACTTTGAGAAGACGATTAGAAGATCTTCTTGAATATGATGAATCAGAAGTTTCAAAAACAGCTGAGAAATACCTAGATGGTGCGGATCTAGATGATAAAAACAAGGAGGAAGCAGAAAAAGAGATTGAGAAGCTTACTTCAGCTAAAAATGATGAAGAACTAGAGAAGGAAATTAGAATGTTGAAGGATCTTGTAGAAAAAGCTGAAGGCTTACCTCTAGACTCGAAAGCCCGTCAGGTGTCTGAATTTATTCAGAGATTGTTGAACGAAGATCCTGAAGAGAAAATTATCATTTTTACAGAATATAGAGATACTTTGGATCATATAGTTGAAAATGTGCTGGGCGAAGAGTGGAAAGATGAAATTATGACTATTCATGGAGGTGTGAGTAAGGATGAGCGTGAGCGAATTGAGGCGGAGTTCAATTATGGAGACTCCCGAATTTTGGTTGCAACAGACGCAGCCAGTGAGGGGATCGACCTACAACATAGCTGTAGTACCATGGTAAATTATGAACTTCCATGGAACCCTAACAAGCTTGAGCAGAGGATAGGTAGAATCCATAGATACGGCCAAGACGAAGAAGTTAAAGTTTGGAATTTCCAGTTAGAAGGAACAAGAGAAAGCGAAATTTTCGAGATGCTTGAAGAAAAAATAGAGAACATAAGATCCGGCGTAGGAAGCACAGCTGATATGGTTGGAATTATGGATGACCTTGACATAGAGCAGCTAATTATGAACTCCATAGAAAGTGAAGAGCCGCCCGAAGCCACTAAGGAAGAGCTTGAAGAGATGATTGAGAACAGGCAAGAGACACTCAAAGAGTGGTATGACCGAACCCCTCTTGATTCCACTACCTTTGACCAAGAAGATAGGAAGAGGATTCAACAAGTAGTAGAGGAATCTGAAGAAGTTTATGGAAGCGAGGAAGAAATAAAGGATCTATTCATATCTGCTATAGAAAATTTTGGCGGAAAAATAGTACAGACAGATACTGACATATACAGGATTGAAGATTCGGGAGACATTGAGTTAGCTGGAAAGCTTGGTGAAGAAATTACTTTCAACCGGGAGAAAGCTATGGAAAGAAAGAATGTTGATTTAGTTTCTCCTGATTCAGATATTACTCAAAATTTGACGGAAAACATCCTGAGAACAGATTTTGGTGGAGATACAGGACTCAAGGTTCTAAAATCAATTGAAGAACCGGGCATAGTATTCAATTATGTTACAAGATTTGAGGACGGTTCTGGGGAAATAATCGAGGAAAAAGTAGTTCCTTTGTATGTTAACAGCGAATCTTTAGATGTTCAATCCGAACTAGGCAAGAAAGTAATTAATTCAGAGACTTTGGACAAGATTCCAGAGAAAAATCAAGTCTCTAGTTTGATGAAAAATAAGGAAATCATGCAGGAGAAAGCAGAAGACTACATAAGCAAGGTCGTAAAGAATCGAAGAGAAGAGATAAAGAAAAACAAGTCTGAAGAAATAGAAGAAAGAAGAGAAAAATTAGATAGTTATGAAGAAAAGGAGCTACAAAGGATACAGGACTACATAGATTCCTACGAGAATAGAGATGGAGACGACATGGAAATTGCTATTAGGGGTCAGAAGGCCCGCAAAGAGAAGATAAAGCAAAGACTAGATGAAAGAAGAGAAGAACTTAACAAGAAAGAGCAAATAATATCTATCGCTCCAGAAGTTGAGAATA
>JBDGSH010000040.1:0-4578 GCA_042217665.1 Candidatus Nanohaloarchaea archaeon | reverse complement strand
AATTTTGTTTCTATTCTCTCAGCTGTTTCTTTATCCATTCTAGGAGTTCACCTGTTTCCTCCAGTATTTCTTCAGGTTTTTCGACTTCAGGTGAGTCCTCGTCAGGATACCGGAAGCCTGTGTAGAAGGGGTTAAGTTCAGCCAGGAGTTCTTCAAAATCTGCGACTTCTATTTTATTTGATATTGCTAGAAGATTGTGAGAGTAGCTTTTTTCTCCGGTTTCTTTCAACTGAAGAGCCTTTAAAGCTTTTTCTGCTGATTGATGGCAGAAAAACATGGAAGCTCCGTGATTGCCTATTTTCTGATTATCCTCTGCTAGAGAGTAATCTTTTTCGGCTTTCTCAAACCATTTTTCAACATCTTCCATAATTATTTTTTAGATGAGATAGTTAAATGAATTTTGAAATCAAGTCTGTAAGCTTGTTCAGGTAGGAAAAAAGAAGAAAACTGAAGGTTAGAGCCGGGGAAGCGTTCTGAGGTACCGGTTCTTGGTGTTTTCTAGTTCTGAGGCGTCGCCGCCGGGCATTGCGGACATGAGTCCCATGTAGGAGACTTCTTTTTCGTCCTTGTGCTTGTATTCTTCCCAGTATTTCTGGAGTTTGTTGTGGACGCCGCGTGTTGCTTTTCTGTTGTTTCCGACGCCGCATGTGTTGCCGACTCCGACTACTGCGATTTCTCCGTCGAATTCTTCGGCTAACTGTTCTACTTTTTCTCTTGCTGGTTCGTAGGCGTTGTAGATTTCTTTTTTCATGGGTTTGGAGGCTTCTGGCGCGCTTTGTTTGATTATTATGCCTTCGAGCGGTACGTCGTGTTCTACTGCTGTTTCTTCTATCTTTGATTTTTCTACGCCGGGTCCTCCCATCATTACTCCGACTCCTTCTGAGATGCTTCCGGTTTCTTCGCCTTCGAACTTGGCTCCTGCATCGACAGTGATTATTGCTTCGAGTTCGTTTTCTTCTGCGAGTTTTTCGAGCGCGTTGCCGTATTTTCCGAGTCTGGCGCCTGGTCCTTTGGATTTGACTACGTATGCGGTGTTTCCGCTGATTTCTTCTTCGCTGACGATGATGTCTTCTGCTTTTTCCTCCAGGTCTTCTTCGTCGCTCTGGATTAGTTTGGCGGCTACTAGCGGTCCGATGGTGTCTCCGATGGGTGCGTTGTCTGTGAAGGCGCGTGTGGCTTCTTTCTGTGCTTCTGCGATTTCTTCGTAGATTGGAAGCATCATGGAGATTATTCCGATGAGCTGGAAGTTTCTGGTTTTGTTTAGGAGCTGTCGGAAGTGTCTGAGGACTTTGTAGATCTGGTGTGTGCCCATGACGCCTTTGAATGCCATGTTGAGGTCTGCTAGTTCTTCTTCGTTGTCTGTGTCTGCGTTGGCTTTGATGAATCGGTTGAATTTGTGTTCTGAGGTGTCTAGTACGTGTTCTAGTTTTCCTACGAGTCCTGATGGGTCGATTCCGGTTGGTTCGGAGAATTTGAAGTCTCTGAGTGTTTCGAACCTGTTCATTGTTGTTTTTGACGGTTTGCCGGTGAGTTTTTGGAGGAACATTTGTTGTGTGTCGGTTCTGTAGCTGTCGAGCTGGTTCAGTACTCCTCTCAGTTTTCTGTCTGTGAACCAGAGGTAGATTCTGGGTCCGAAGAATATCAGGATTGGCCACAGAAGGAATGAGAGGATCATCATGATTTGGTAGATCTGTGAGATTATTCCGCCGGATTCTGCGCCGAAAAGCATACTGGAAGGTTTTTGAGAGAATCTTTTTAACTTCCCGACCGCTGCGGTTTACTGACCGTCTTTTTTCTTTTTCTCTGTCTCCTGTCTCTTTCTTTTGATGTATTCTTCCTGGTCGATTGAGTCTCTGGCGGATTCCAGCATGGAGTTGATCAGCTTGTTCTGTTGCCGGGACCACTCCCTGTCGGGATGGGTTTTAACGTATTCTGCCCAGCGTTTTATGAACTCTCTCCGTGACTGTCTGTTTCTCTCCTTTCTCTCTTCAAGTTGTTCATTCTCTGAGCTCATTCAGTTCTTCCTCCGTGGAGAGCTGTTCAGCGTATTTTTCAAGTTTTTCCTGGTTTAGTGAGTTGTTGAATGTCTGGTAGAGGTGTTCTGCGTCTTCCATGTCTTTTTGTGATCCGAGAAAGAGTTTGTAGGCGATCTGGAGTTCGATTGGGCTTATCTTGAGTTCTGATTCTCCTAGCCTAGTAGTTATACTGTTCCGGAGTGCCTCCCTATCGAATCGGTCTTCCGGGTAGAAGACTTCGAAGTTTGGTATTACTTCGCCTTTTTTCGCTATTCTGACTGCGATGCTGTCCTTCAGGAGTTCTTCCATCTCTTCAAGCGGCTGGTTTACTCCCCAGTACCCGTTCTGTCGGAGTTTTTCTTCCAGTCTGTTTGATGAATTTTTTTCTATTAGAATGTCTATATCCTCCGTTCCTCTTGATCGTCCTGTAAGTATAGGTATGTAGCCGCTGACTATAACGTATGATACTTCTGCTTTTTCCAGTAGCTCTGTGAACTCGATTACTTCTTCGTCCAGTTTTGAAGGCGTTCTGTTGATTTCCAGTTTTCCGTTTTGAAGCTTCATACCACTGTTTTAGTGCTTAAATCCTTATTCTTTTCGCTGTATCAGTTCTTCTATTATTTTTCCTGCCTGGTTTTTTGAGGGGTTGGCGTCGACAAGTTTCTCCGCAATGTTTTTCGGCGCTAGCTCCTGGATTTTCTGTTTCTGTTTTTCTTCCATTCCTTCTTTCTTGTCTGCGGTGGACAGGCTGTGGAGGAGTATGGCTGTGGCGTGGCTCTGGTTGAGGGAGCTGTAGCCGGGAACGTTCAGGTGTAGGACCGTGTCACACAGCTCCAGTTCTTTGTTGGTTAGACCTGAGCTTTCACGTCCGATCATCAGGGAGGTGTTCTGTTTCGGTTCAAAATTTTCTAGCGGCTGGCCTCTGCCAGGTTTTGTTCCTGCGACGTATTCCAGGTCTTCAACCGCTTCTTTGACGTTTGAGAAGATTTTGGCGTTCCTTAGTTTTTCCTGGCTGTTTTTCGCGGTTTTACGGGCTTGTTTCAGGTTGAACTCCGGGCTTACGATGCGGAGGCTGTACCGGTAGTTTGCTGCGAGCCGGGCGGTGAATCCTGTGTTTTCAGGTATCTCCGGCTCCACCAGGATTATCGAGGGCTTATCCATGGTCTTTATATCTCGATGCGTTTCAACTGTTTAATACAATGTTGGACATCAAGATTTTGGCAGCGGTGTTTGCGTCGCTCGCAGTCCTGACAGCTTTCTCCGGCGGAGACGGCGGTCTCAAAGAGTTGAAGGTTCGTGAACCCGGTTTCTCCGGCGGTTTGCTTGAGGATGTCAGCGGCGAGATCGGAGAGTTTTTGACAGGCAGAGCCAGTTCCGATACAGGAGTTGCGGCAGAGTTTTCCGTGGGCGAGGTTGACACGCTGAGCATTGCGTCAGGAAAGGTTTCTGAGAACGCGGAGAGCTTTAAACTGGAAGGGTTCACGGTTAAAGAACCTGGAAACGTTTCTTTGAACGGTATGAGCGGTGTCATCAACTTTAACAACTACACTGTTTTTGACGGCACCGTTGAGGACGTGGAATTGGAGAATCTTAAGCTGAACGGTTCGGGATCGGTTGAAGCTTCCTTCAGTGACACTGTTGTATTCAGAAATGTTTCTTTTTACAGCAACACGCTTGTAAATGTTACAGGAAAAGTTAAGACAGGTAAGAAGCTGACTGAGTGGGATGTTCCTTCAAGGGTGGAGATTAAGAACTTTAAGGGTCGTGTGAAGGTTTTGGATGGCTCCAGGATAGTTCTGCGTGGAAATGTTTCTTCTCTGAGTTCAGGAGCTGTCCGTGTAGGCTGAAAAGCTGGTTAGTCTTCTTTTTCGTCTTTCATTACTTTGTCCAGTACGACTTCCTTGGTGTTTGAGTCGCTGCTGCTTGAACTTTCTGAGCTGTTCCGGGATTCGGGGCTTCTCGAGCTTCCGTTCTTGTTTTTCTCCAGGTTTTCCTGGCTTACTGTGTTTGAGGAGCTGAAAAGGTTTTTGAGCTTGGAGAAGATACTTGAGATCGCTGCTTTGAGTTTTGTTGCCGAGGTTCCTGTTGCCTTGGATGCGAATGCAGCTGCTGCGCCGGTGAATGGTTTTAGCAGTGTTTTTATGGTTTTGTAGGGTATGTTGATGGTTGTCCGGATTGTTTTGTAGGCTGTGGAGAAGAATTTGTATGCCATGTAGAGTGTGGCGCCTGTGAAGCTGTAGAACAGTAGGTTGTTGAGGTTGAGCGGGTAGTTGAACAGGTAGACGAGTCCGAGGTAGAATCCGGCTGAGAGCGCTGTTACTGCGAGTGTCTGGAACACCATCTCCATCAGTTTGAATGCTATGATTAACGCGGTTATCAGCAGGATTATCAGCGTTATTGTCTGTATTCCTGCTGGCAGCGTGTTTAGAATCGGTATCATTGGCCTAGAAGGTTGTAGAGCGGGTCGCCTGGTTCTGGTTCGATGCTTGTTGCTGCGACGAAGCCTATCAGGATGATTACTATTACTGCGATCGCTATTGGCAGGATTCCGAGTCCTCCTCCG
>JBDGSH010000004.1:0-3793 GCA_042217665.1 Candidatus Nanohaloarchaea archaeon | reverse complement strand
TACTCTCATACGTGTTACTGGAAGGTTGAACATTTAAAAACCCTTTGTTAGAAGAAGCCTGTCTTGTCTGACTGGGCGAGTCCTTCCTTGACTATCTTGAACCGGGTGTTTTTTCCTTCCGGCATCGACCGGTGTTTCTCGATCTCGGCCTTCCTGATGCCTTCATCCTGTTTTGAAAGCTTTAGAAGGCATTTTGACCAGTAACGCGGTACGTCTCGCCCCACCAGCTCCAGTTCGTTTTCGTCGAAGCTTGTGTAGACCTGATTGGTCACCAGCACCGGTATATCGTGTTTTCTCGCTACTTTGGAGAGCTGTGAAAGCTGTCTGGAAAGCTCCTGGTTTACTTCCTGCACCTGGTCGCCTTTAGCTTTTAACCGGTAGAGCGATACCAGTGAATCCACTACGATCAGTTCTGGCTGTATTTCTTCAGCCTTCGCCTCTAGAGATTCGATCGCCTCTTTTTGCTGTGAGAAGTCGATAGGCTCCTTGAAGCTTAGTCTCTCCAGCTCTTCTTCTGAGGCGATCTGTTTGAACCTTTCCGGCGAGAAACCTTTCTCTGTGTCGATGTAGATAACGTTTCCTCCGTCTTTGGCGGTTTCTGCCGCTGCCTGGACGCATAGCTGGGTCTTCCCTGAGCCTGATTCTCCGAAGACGTTGGTGATTATACCTTTCTCAAGTCCTCCGTTCAGCATCTGGTCGATCGGCGGACTGCCTGTAGGTAGCCGTTCTACTTCCACGTCCCAGGATTCGATCCAAAGCTTTTATCGTTGACTCGGAGGTGAAAAAACACGGAACAGCTTTTTTACACACGTCAACAAAAAAGGTTTAAATGTTGTCAGCGAACCATTTCGTATGGCTCCGGAAGAGGCTGATCTGCTGACGTACAACACGAAGAAGGAGCGTTTCGAGTCAGTGTACGAACGCAATAAGTTTTACCGCGGCCTCTTCGGCTACAAGCAAACCGTGAAAAAGAACGGCAAAGAATACGAATACGAAAAGGACGGACTGATGGACGAAGTACCGAACGCCCGGATCGACGACTCAGTCTTCATACTCGCCAAGAAACATACTCCACGAGTAATCGAGTTCTTCGACGACTGGGGAGAAAAAGTCACCCACCATGTGTTCACTGTCCTGATCGAAGACCAAACCATAATCAAAAAGATCAAAGGATGATACTATGACAGAAGACGACGAAAAAACAGTTAAACTACGTGTAGGCGAAGTACCTCCAAACGCACAACAAGACATCGGCAAAGGAATCGTAAGAATCGACTCTAAAGTCATGAAACAACTAGGAGTCACAGAAGGTGACGCAGTACTTATAGAAGACGGAAGAGAAACCGTAGGACGCGTCGCAAGAAGCTACCCCGCAGACAAAGGCCTTGGAATCGCCAGAATGGACGGATACATGCGCAAAAACGCAGGAACCAGCTTGGGAGAAAAAGTAGAAGTAGAAAAAGCCGAACTCAAGGAAGCAGAAAAAGTTACACTGGCTCCAGCAGAAGAAGGCGTCATGCTACAGGTAGGGAACCCGCAACGATTCAAAAAAATACTTGAAGGCCGCGCAGTCATAGAAGGAGACATAATAGTGCCGGAAAACAAGGAAGAGAGAAGAAAAAGCCTCTTCGACGAATTCATCGACTCAGACCGGTTAATGGGTCTAGGAGACATCAAGCTAGCGGTAACAAATACAAATCCAAAAGGAGCGGTCAAGATCACACAGAGAACACAGATAGAGATAAAACAACAGGCAGTAGAGAACGTCGACCAACAGAAAGTAAAAGTGCCAGAAGTCACTTACGAAGACATAGGAGGTCTCGACGAAGAAATCCAACAAGTAAGAGAGATGATAGAGCTACCACTCAAACATCCGGAAGTCTTCCAGCAGCTTGGAATCGAAGCACCGTCAGGAGTTCTACTTCACGGTCCTCCAGGCACAGGAAAAACCCTGCTGGCGAAAGCAGTTGCGAACGAAGCCGACGCAACATTCATGTCCATTAACGGACCTGAAATCATGTCAAAATACTACGGAGAATCAGAAAAACAACTGAGAGAGAAATTTGAAGAAGCACAGGAAAACTCTCCCGCCATAATCTTCATAGACGAAATAGACGCAATCGCATCCAAGAGAAGCGAAGTAGGCGGCGAAGTAGAAAGAAGGGTCGTCGCACAGCTACTCTCACTGATGGACGGACTTGAAGAACGGGAAAAAGTAATTGTAATCGCGGCAACCAACCGTGTAGACGCTGTCGACGAAGCACTACGAAGAGGAGGAAGATTCGACAGAGAGATAGAGATCGGCGTACCTAACAGAGAAGGAAGAAAAGAGATCTTCCAGATCCACACCAGAAACATGCCTCTAACCGATGAAGTCGACCTGGACCAGCTTTCAGAAATCACACAGGGCTACGTAGGCGCAGACCTGGAAGCAGTATGCAAAGAAGGCGCCATGGCAACGCTTAGAGACGTTCTACCAGAGATAGACCTGGAAGAAGAGATCCCAAGCGAGATAATGGAGAAACTGGTTGTAGACAAAGACGCTATGATGGAAGGCGTCAGAAAGGTTCAACCCTCAGCAATGAGAGAGGTCATGGTGGAAGTACCACAGGTCTCCTGGAACGACGTCGGAGGCCTCGAAACCACAAAAGAAAAACTGAGAGAGATGGTAGAATGGCCTCAAAAATACCCTGAACGGTTCGACAGAATGGGAATCGAAGTACCGAAAGGAATCCTGCTCTACGGCCTACCAGGAACAGGAAAGACGCTGCTAGCGAAAGCAGTCGCAAACGAAGCCAACGCCAACTTCATAAGCATCAAAGGACCTGAAATCTTCTCAAAATACGTCGGAGAATCAGAAGAATCCATACGCGAAATATTCAAGAAAGCTCGCCAAGTAGCACCATGCGTCCTGTTCATCGACGAAATAGACTCCATCGCAAACCGCAGAGGCTCCCGCAACGACTCAGGAGTAGGAGACAGAGTAGTAAACCAGCTACTAACCGAACTAGACGGCATCGAAAGCCTTGAAGGCGTAACAGTTATCGCAGCAACCAACAGACCGGATCTTATCGACCCAGCAATCCTCAGACCCGGCAGAATCGACAGAAACATCGAAGTAGAAGTACCGGACGAAGAAGCCAGAAAAAGAATCCTGGAAGTCCACACAAGAGACACGCCACTTGGAGACGACGTAGACCTGGAAGAGCTTGCGGAAGAGCTTGAAGGCTACGTAGGAAGCGACATAGAAACTCTCTGTAGAGAAGCAGCCATGAAAGCGCTGAGAGAAAACCCTGAATCCGAGACAGTGGAGAAAAAACACTTTGACGAAGCAATGAACGAAGCCAGGCCGACAGCGACAGAGGAAAACAAGGAGCACTACAGACAGATGATGCAGAAAATGGAAGAAATGGAGAAACCAGAGTCCGACAAACCGGACTACTACGCCTAACCCCCTTTTTCCTAGCCGACTCCAACCTCAATTCTTTCTTCTCTCTAACTCATTCATTTTAATAAACAGAGCTCGCAAACAAAAAACATGACTCACGAATGCGATGAATGCGGCGAAGAGTTCGACTCAGAAAGAGGTCTCCACATCCACCAGGCCCAGAAACACGGAGACAGCTCGGAACCCGAAGAAAACGATGATAAACAACCAGAAACAGAAAAACCTGACAGCGTAAACATAGGTGCGACACAGCTAGCCACAGGCACATTCATCCTAGGACTTCTAGCAGGAATCGTGCTCGGAGGAATCGGCGGAATAGCCGCAACCAACACGATACAGAACAGC
>JBDGSH010000039.1:0-4052 GCA_042217665.1 Candidatus Nanohaloarchaea archaeon | reverse complement strand
GTTTTAAAGCTTTCAAAAAACTCTGCAACAGTAGAAGAGCTGGAACTGAGTGACGAGAAGCTGGAAAAAGAAGTAAAGGAGTTTGAATTGAAACAATAAAAGCCGCCACAAAAAATCCCTGTTATGAAATCGCTTCACGCCAGGAAAAAATGGCTCTGGATTCTTCAGGCCGCTACAATAGGACTGTTTGCAGGTTTTTTACTGACGATACCGGTCTACAGCTTCTTCAAAACTTCGGCTTCTCTGATACTGCCACTTATTTTCACGGTTCTAGGCATCGTATACGGATTTAAACGGTTTAAAAACTGGAGGTTCCAGCAGAGAGACCAATACCTCTACATAGAACATGGTGTATTAAAGAAAACGTATACAATGGTTCCGTACGTCAGAATCCAGCATATCGACACGGACAGAGGACCTATCGACCGCATGCTAGGCCTATCCAACCTAAGAGTATACACCGCAGGCTCAAGAGGCGCAGACATTAAAATTCCAGGACTCAATAGAGAAGAAGCGCTAAAACTTCAGAAACAGCTTAGAGACACCGCAATCGAATCCGAAAAGGGCAGAGACGGAGTATGAAGCTATCCAAAAAATCAATACCTTACAGAGCAGCATCAAAAGTAGGCACTGTTCTAATCTTCCTAGTATTTACCTCAGGAGCCTCAATACTATCAGGCTCCGCCACAGCCACTTTAATGGCGTTTCTCGGCCTCCTAGCTTTAACTTCGCTTATAGTCCTCTACGAATATCTTTACTGGCAGCGATACAGCTTCAAAATAGAAGAGGACAGCATAAACATCACCTCAGGAGTATTCAGGCGAAAAGATACAGACATACCTCTTAAACGCGTCCAGAACATCGACATAAAAAGAAACATTATTCAGAGAATACTTGGAATCGCCAAACTCAATCTGGAAACCGCTGGAGGCAGCAAAACAGAAGCATCACTCAAATACCTCGAAGAAAAACAGGCAGAGCAATTAAGACAAAAAATTAGAAATGTAAAAAACCGTGAGACGGAAAAAACAGTAAGAGAAGAAGCAGAACAGAAGAGCGACTTCGAACTATCTGTGAAAGACCTCTCAGTTCTAAGCCTGGTGTCTGTAGATCTAAGAGCGATAGCAGCGCTCGGATTTATTCTTTCAATACTTGGAGGATCTATTGGACAGGCAGAGCTTCAACTAGAAGCCGTTGCTGGAGCAGCATTTCTAGTAGTATTTATTCTGCTTGCGGCAGCGTCTGCCTGGCTCTACAGTTCGGCTAGAACATTCGAAAAATACTTCAACTTCACGTTAACGTTCAAAGAAAACGCGCTAGAATATCAACGCGGGCTTTTGAACCGGTCCTCGGGAACGATTCCGCGGCAAAAGATCCAGAACCTGATAATCGAGGAAAACCTGCTTCAGAGAATCTTTGGTTACGCAACCCTAAAAGTGGAGACAGCAGGATACAGCCAGCAACAGCAACAGAAAACTAGATCAGCAGAAACAGCGATACCGCTCGCCGAAAAACAGCAAATCTATAATTTTGCGGAAGAAATCGGAGAATACAGACAGCCAGAACTCCAAAGGGTCTCAGAAACAGCCAGGAAAAGATATATACGCAGATACCTCCTGATCGCGGCGTTTCTAACAGCTTTAATCTTTGGAATAAGCCGGATTGTTTCAGTTACGCCGCTGCTCTACATTCTACCAGCAACAGTTGCTTTAAGTTCTGTAAAAGCTGCAGAGTTAAAATGGAGCAACATAGGTTACGCAACGGATAAAAACAATGTTTTCACCCGGAAAGGGTTCTGGAAACGGAAGACCTACGCCGTACCATACTTCAGAGCACAGAACATCTTGAAGTCAGAGACTGTCTTCCAGAAACGCTGGAACCTCAAAACATTGGAGATTGACACCGCCGGTTCAATGCTGTCACGTCCACGGATAATTGATCTGTACTCAACAGAAGCTGATCAGCTGGCGAACCAAGCTCTTGAACGGTTCCAGGACTCGGTAAACTGAGAACTGGTATAAAACCTTTCGCTTCACATTCTTCCACATGTTAACAGTTCAAGAGAAACGCGACGCACTGGAAGAAAGTGAGGACCTCTGCCTTCACTGCCTGGGACGCCAGTTCGCAAAACTGGGTCACGGCCTCGAAAACTACGAGAGAGGCGCAATACTCAGAGACCAGGAACAGGTCGACGAAAACTCATTCAAGCGAGAAAACATTCCGGAAGACGTAGAAGCGGGCGGAAGCTGTAAATACTGTCAAGACGTCTTCGAAAAACTGGATCACTGGGTCGAGCTAGTGGAAGAATCGTTCGAACGGTACGAACTCAACACGTTCCTGATAGGGATTCGACCACCAGGAAAGGTTGTCAACAAGGAGGAAAAGCTCTGGGAAGAGTACGGCATCGAATGGACGGAACCCATCAAAACGGAACTATCCCGGTTGATCGGAAAAAGACTGGAAGAAGATATGGGGATCGAAGTCGACTTTAAACGGCCGGATATCAACGCGGTCATCGAAATGGAAGAAGACAAGGACCGCGTCGAAATGCAGGTAAACTCTCTCCTAATCTACGGCCAGTACAACAAGTACTCCCGTGAGATCCCACAGACAGAATGGCACTGCAGAAACTGTCGAGGCGACGGCTGCGAAGAATGCGACTGGACCGGAAAACAGTACCAGACCAGCGTCCAGGAAATCATCCAGGAACCCTTCATGCGGGAAACCAAGGCCATCGAAGCCAAGTTCCACGGCGGAGGAAGAGAGGATGTAAACGCCCGCTGCCTCGGAAAACGAGAATTCGTCCTGGAACTCGTAGAACCGTTAAAGAGAAACCTCGACCTCGAACAACTCAGAAAAGAAGTCAACGAGGACGAAAGAGTAGAAATCTTCAACGTCAGAAAAGCAGACAAAGACGAGATCGCGGAAATCAAGCAAAAACACGCAGACAAGAAATACAGGGCAGAAATCAAGCTGGAACACAAAAAAGACGAGTCCGAGCTGGAAAAGCTTGAAGAACTGGAAGGCGAAGTAATCCAGCGGACGCCGCAGAGAGTAGAACACAGACGCGCCGACAAAAACAGGAAACGCCAGGTCTACAGCGTTGAATGGGAGAAAACCGGCGAAAAACAGCTGGAGCTTGAAGTGAAGGCGGAAGCCGGGACCTACATCAAGGAACTGGTGCATGGCGACGACGGCCGCAGCCAACCAAACGTTTCAGAGCTTCTCGACACGGAAGCAAAAGTAGAAGCGCTGGATGTAATAGAAATAGAAAAATAAAAATAGTAAAGAAGGCGTCAGTCAAGGTAAACTTCGTTGGGGCCTACAGGGCCGCCATCCGTCTCTACCCTGTCAAAGTCGAGTGCTTCGTCGATTCTCTGAGCGTGTTCTTCGGAAGTTTCTCCCTGAATCGAGTAAGTCTCTGAGCTGCCGTTTACCTTCACCAAGGCGTAGTCTTCTCCGTTTCTGACATCGTAGAGCATTCCTCCCTTATCTCCTACTTCTTCGATTTCTCCCGCCTGTGAAAGCTGCTCGTCAACTGATTCTAGCTGTGAAACAGACATACTGTTGTCACCTTATAATTGTTACTTAATGGTTTAAACCTTTTAAATGTGTTGTTGAGATAAAGTGACATCTTTCGCTCGGTGCTGACGTGTTTTTTAAAGGTTCATCTGTCTTGGTTCTGTATAAGGTGTTGAACGGTATGGCACAGAAATCTCATGGATCGCAGCACGGTACGAGGCATAAGCTGTCCTCAGGCCCTCGGGAAAAAGTTACTGTAAACGAAAGACTGAAACAGTTTGAGGAAGGAGAAAAGGTGAGAATAGATCTTAAAGGCTCCGTTCAACACGGCAGAGTCCACAACCGTTTCCATGGCAGAACAGGAGAAGTTAAAGGAATGAGAGGCGACGCCTACCGGATCCAGGTAAAGGACGACGGAAAATCCAAACAGCTTTTTATCAAGCCGGTGCACCTGGAAGAGACGGAGTGATTAAAGATGGAGATTAAAGAAGAGGAGTACGCCTACCCGGTTGAAGCGCTTGAAGTCCTTG
>JBDGSH010000038.1:0-10142 GCA_042217665.1 Candidatus Nanohaloarchaea archaeon | reverse complement strand
TCTTTTAGAGGACTTAGAGGTTAACACCAACATACAGGTAGATATAGACTCAGATAGTAAGCCAAGTCCTGAACAAGTCAAGAAAGTAGCAAAAGAAGCCAACTCTTTGAGAGATGAGGCAGTTATCATGTTCGGATGGGCTACTGGTGCAAGAGTAGGTGAGATATTCCAGACACAGCACGATGATGAACCTCTGCTATGGAAAGATTTAGAGTTCGATGAATCGGAGCTATGGGTTAAATTAGATGGTAAAACAGGAGAAAGAGAGATTCCGGTAAGAACCTCAATGCCACTAATGAAACACTTGTGGGAAACTACTGACTCAAGTCTAGATGATCCTGTTTTTAACAAGAAAAATCAGACTCATATTTGTCCAAGATGCTCTGAAGAAGTAGACTTGCAAGGTACTAAGAAAGCCTATCTAGACCGAGAATATGAGTGTACTGGATGTGGTTGGGAGGGGACCACAACTGAAGTAGACAAAAGAAGGAAACCTCTAACTGATGATGCCGTTAGAAGAATTATCGAGAGAACTGCCGAAAAAGCCGATATAGAAGGGATTGACTTGAATCCACATGATTTCTTCCGAAAATCTAGAGCAATCTATAGAGCTTCTACAGGTTGGTCTGAATATCAGTTAAGAGCTTTCTTTGGATGGAGTGAAAATTCAGATGCTCCGAAACACTACATCACACTAGTGAAAGAAGACCTCAAGAAAGCCCTCAGAAAAGAATATGGAGAAGAACTCGATGAAGATGAGAGATTTGACGAAGATGCTCTCAAACCTGTAAAATGTGCTTCATGTGGCCATGTAAATTCTGCTACTTGGGATTTATGCAGAGAATGCAATCAGGATTTAACAGGTACTGGTATGGAACTATCAAAGACTACAGAAGAAGAGGTAGAGATGCAGGAGGAAGTGATGCTAGATATCGCCGAAGAGAGTGGTATACCCCCGGAATCTTTCAGGGAGGTAGTCCGCAACAGGTTACAGAAAATGGAGGAAGAAATGTAGTAAATTAGGGCTGTTTTTGAGGAAGTACACCCCAAGTATAGAGCCTCTAAATAGGTTATTTTGGAGTTTTAGCGTTACTTTTTAAAGGATTGATCGGCATTAATGTTGTATGTCTGAGCCAAAAAGAGAAAAGTACCGGAAAATCCTTGAGGAGGAGAAAAACAGGTTCCTTAGAGAAAGAGGTGTAAAAAATGTACAAGTTGAAGAAAGGAGTCAGGAATGACTTATTCGAGGGAGATGAAGACGAATTAGAGGACCACAATGTAAATTTAAGGAGCTACCATTGGGAGGAACTCGATAAAATTGCGGAAGAAGAGGACGTAAGTCGGAATCAGGTTATGAGGGATATAGTTGATCAATATTTCGCTATTAAAGGCCTCCTAGATTTTAGAAGTATTGAAGGGACACTAGAAGATATTCTCAATAAGCTGGACCTAATACAAGATGAAGTAGAAGAAAATGATGCCGAACCCTCCGTAGAAGTATCAGGTGTAACTATAAAGAAGTCAGATGGCCGCAAGACTAAGAAAGTAGGAAAAATTATCCAGGAATCCCGAAGAGATGGGATTGAGAGAGGTAGAGTTGAGACTATCACTGGAAAATCTGAGAAACCTGTAATTAGGATAATGAGGGAAATTGCAGAACAGTTTGATTATATGAAATTCCAGAAAGGAGATAATAATACGCCTTCAAAACTTTTCCATAAAGATTACCTACCAGGCGGGTGAGCGTGTGTGTCAGAATTATCGCACACACACGCCAGTCAAAAATCCAATATCTTTCTAGATATCCTCTTACTTCCGAGAGCAGTGATTAGCTGGGCTAGAAACAGACTAACTTCAAACTCAAAAGACACTAATAACAGGCTTCTAACACCTCAGTTTGCCGGATTACATGTGACTACCCTCGATGAGTAGATCAAAAGTTCAACTAAAGTCTGAAATCATAGATGGACTGGAGAAAATGCCTATGACTACACACGGTGTTTCCAGGTATGTAAACTGTCATTACAATACTGCAAAAGATAGGTTGAATGAGCTCAAGAAAGATGGCGTGGTCAGTAAGAATGAAGAGAAGTGGTTCATCGAATAAATTTTCATAGATTACTAAAACATGTGGCCTTAATTCATCTTCATGGAAGAGAGTGAGCTGAATGATGAGATTAGAGATATATTGACAGATTTCTTGGATGATCTTAATGAGAAGGTCGATGTTCACACTCTAGAAGATGTCATAAAAGGTGAGGAATCTGATTTATCGAGTAATGATCTGCGTCAGAGTCCAGAACCTTATACTGAACAAATGTTGATTTGGCCTATAATAGACGCTCTTGGACTTGAAAAAACGATAAGGCCTTTTGCCGAAGGAGGAGACAGAGGAGAATGGCCAGATTTTAGAATCGATAATCTGGATAAAGAGTTGATAGGAGAGAATAAACCTGTTAACAATATAGAACAAGCAAAAAAGGAGATAAAGGATTATTTAGACAGGAAGTCTATTCCTTCAGAATATGGTATAGCTACTGATGGTTTTTCCTGGGTTCTCTACAAAATTGAAGTAGGAAGCGACTTTACGGAGTTCCCAATTATTGAGGAGATAGATCTGAGGCCCACAGTATTGAAGTTGGCAAGAGAAATGGGTTATCTATCTGAAGCCCAGCTGGGTGAAACTGATGTTGAGGAGGAGCTTTCTTATTTTACCTCGGTTTTTAGAGAAGATGACTTGGATGAGCTTATAACTGAGAAAGCACCTCAACAGCTTAAGAAGCAGAAAAAAGAAGATGTTGAGGATTTCTATGATCTATATATAGAGCTCCTATTCGGACAGGGCCAGAGAGATTATGAGTACGAAACCAATTTAATTGAGTCAATATCCACGCCTGATGAGGCTACTGACAAAGAAGAGAGGATTTTTGCTATAACTCTTATCAATCGCCTACTTTTCATAAAATTCCTAGAGAAGAAGGGGGTAATCCCTGAAAGTACTCTTATGGATAGAGTTGAGAACTATGAAGAGTCAAAGGATTTGCTGGTAGACAACCTCTACGATGCACAGATTAAACCTCTTTTCTATGACTTATTCAATACTCCTGTGGATGAAAGAAATTCTAAGCATAAGAAAGGTTGGTTTGGTGAAATTCCCTATCTAAATGGAGGCCTCTTTAGGAAGAATATCAATAATGAGGGTTCTTATACGGTCCAAGATGAGATGTTGAAGAAAGTAATAAGAGATCTGATTGAAGGCCACAACTTGGAGAAAGAAGGTGGTCTAGATCCTTCTGTAATTGGTAGCGTATTCGAGAAGACCATTACATACATCGAGCACGAAAGAGAACAGAAGGATATTGGAGCATACTACACGCCAAACGAAGTGACAAAATTAATCTCCGAAAAAACCATTGATCCTAAGATTAAGGATACAATAATAGAAACGGTAAGTTCAGAGTACGGGGACGCAGAACAGCTTACTGATTACTTGAGAGGAACTGATTTATCAGAAATATTCCGATACATTGAAGATGGGAAAGTCATAATTCTGCCTTCTGAGGATGGAGAGGATAGTGAAATAGATTTCGAGGAAGAAGCTCTATTGGAGGAGATATTAAACTCTCTCCGGGAAATTAAGATCCTAGATCCTGCTTGTGGTTCAGGTCACTTCCTGACTGCTGCTTTAGAGGAAATTCAGAAGGCTCAATTATCAATTCTCAGAGGCTTAAATGATGAGGAAAACGAAAAGAGAATATTTAATGAGAAGAAAAAAACTGCCTTAAATGCAATCTATGGGGTAGATGTAGACCCTATAGCGACAGAAATTGCGAAGCTTAGAGTTTGGCTCAAAATTATTGAGGATGGGTGGAGCGAGGAATTTGGAAAATTACCTAATATAGATGTAAATATAACAGCAGGGAACTCGCTCATTGGATTCCCTATGACTGGTGAAAGGCAAGCAGCTTTAACCTTCACAGATGATGGAGTTGAAGAACTGGAGAAATACAGAGAGCTCTATAAGGAAGGTAACGAAAGCTACAAGGAGACTATAGAGGAACTGGAACACGATATCAGAAATGGTCTAAGATCAGAATATCTCCAGAATTATAATGACTATATAGAGGATGAATTTGAAGAAAAGAGAGAATTCGAGGAATTCATTGATCAAACAGACAGTAGTATATTCAAAGTTGTTAATACAATCAAAGTCAAGAAAAAAGATGGCTCAAGCCTTGATGATGGGGAAAAGGAATTTCTAAAGGGTCTTGGGCATAATCCGGCAACGAAGAGTTCTAGAGTATATACAGAGGAGCGAAAGTCTGAACTCTCAGGAAATGGTGGTAGAGAGAAGAAGTTCATTGACGAATGCCTGGATTTGTTTGAAAAAGGATTTGAAATGGTGGAAATAGAAAGACAGCCAACAAAGTATGATTTAGATAATATTCTTGGAACTCCTACACACTGGCACTTAGAATTCCCGGAAGTGAGAAAAAATAGTAGCAATGGGAACTACGAAGCAAAATTTGATATAATAATTGGCAATCCTCCATATGGAGACATCTTGGGGACGCCAGAACGGCTTTTAACATCTAGTTATAGATCTTCTGGAGTAAGGGATATAGCTGCTCAATTCTTAGAGAGACAACTCCAGCTACTGAAAGAAGATGGATATTTCGGCAATATTACAACTCTTAGAATGATTTATCAGGCTGATTTAAGCCAGATTCATGATATGCTCCACAATCGTTTGGAGGACACTGAAATTGCATGTTTCGCTCACAGGCCACAGCAAGTATTTGACAACGCTATTGTCCGAGTAGGGATCATGACAGGAAAGAAGTCAACCCAAGAAAGAAGTCCTGTAAAGACTTCAGAGTTAATCAACATCAAAGAAGGAGAAAGAGAGAGATTATTCGATGGTATAACCTATGAAGATATCGAAGGCCTTTACTTACGGGAGAATATTGGGGGAAATGACCGCGAATATGAAATTATGCCTAAAATAGGCAATAAAAAGATAAAATCGATTCTAGAGACTTTAGAGCAGAAAGAAACTACAATAGGGAATGTAGAAAGTCAAGAAGAGACAGAATATCCTGCTTTCAGGAAGAGAGGTGGGGGTTACTGGGTAGGTTATTACAACAGACATCCATACGAAGAAGATAGAAGTTCCATCAAGAAAATGCATTACCCATCTGAATTAAAGAGGGATACTGCATTCCTAATTGTCAATTCTAATCTATTTTACCTTTATTGGCTTACATACAGTAATTTCAGGAATTTCGATAAAGGAATGATTAGAAGGTTCCCTTTCCCTGAAGAAGAGAAACTGGAGGAAAACAGAGAAGTTATAGAGGAATATGCTAATGAGCTCTGGCAAGAGATGGATCAGCACTCGTCTACGGACAAGAGGTATGGTATTAGAACTATTGATATGTCTAAAGTTAAGCCTAAGATTAACGAGATTGAGAGAAATTTGATAAGCGAATTATATGACCTAGGAGAAGATGAGGTTTCATTTTTGAATGAATATAAGGAGGATGTAAGAGTTAACGAATAGGGATGTCGCTAATTATTGTCTAATCTCTATTAAGAAAGAGAAAATAAAGGTAGATTACTCCTTGCATGAACGGGCAAGAGTTCCTTCCTCAATCTTCTCCTCTACTACATCTTCAGGCATTGATTGAGCCCAGTTCTCTCCCCATTTCGAGCAGGATTCTTCAGCCATTGTCATTTTTCACCTCCATTATTGAGGGAGGGAGGAAGGGTATCAAAACATCTTTGGGATAGAGCAATACACCCTAATGGTTAATAGGGCTATCTAGGCTTTTCTAGGTTCTCAAGTTCTAGTTCGATCTCTATATCAAATACATTACATTGTGACCCAGTAATCTGTTCAGCTTTCTTTACACTGAGCCTTTTTAGGTAATAGTCAGCATCTTTCTCAACAGGGACAGGATAATCAACCTTTCCAATTAGATGTTTAACAGTCCTGATAATATTTAGGGCATCATTCTCCCTACTGTGTTTTTCCTTGCTTTCTGAGCCATAATAGGGATTTTCGAACAGTACATAACCAATTCTCTCTCCCATTTCAGGCAAGCCTGGATTCTGGAGTTTTATTTTCTGTATTACATCAACTTCAGGGCCTTCTGTACCTTGTTCGGCATACTCAAATCCTAATCCTCCGATATGCCCTCTATCATCGGGCAGTTCTCTACCTTCTACTAATTCCGCACCAAAGGCCTCGAGGAATACTGATAAAGGATATGTATTGTAGGGTATTCCCTCCGTTGATAGAATCAACTCAGATCTCCTAAATATAGGAACTCCTTCACCTATGTAATAGTAGAAAACTATAGATATTCTTCCAAATCTAGTTTCGGCGGTGATAACAGCTTTCTCAGAGGAGTGTGAATCATGATTTTTATGATATTCTTCATATCTAGGCTCCATATCTCTAATGCACTCTACAAAGTTTCTGAAGCCAAATCCTGCCCAATTTCCTTCCTCCTGGGAAATGCTAAAAACCACAGAATCTTCCTTTAGCGGTATTAACTCTTTAATTCCATATAAGAATTGGTCATAGTTGTCATAAGATAAATCTAGTCCAGTAGATCTCCACCAGTGCGTTAAATGATCGTGGTAAAACCTATCAAATAGTATATTTCTAAAACTGCTTGAATTTCTTTCAATAAAGAAATAATCTTCTTCATCTTCAAACTTCTGTCTCACCTCTGGGGCGTCAAAAGAATATCCTCCTTCTGCGTATGCTCCAGATTTCTTGACTATCTCTTCAGATAAATTCAGCTCATGCTCAAATCCACTAAATCGAGTCTTTCGCCATTTGGCAATTTCTTCTTTTTCCATCTTGCGGTTAGAACTGTCGGCCCTCTTGTAAACCTCCATGTCCTCTCCTTCTTGAAATCTAATTAATTTCCTAAAGCCCTTTTCTACATCTATACGAAGAATCTTGTTTCCTGAATAATCCTCGAAATTAAATTCTACTCTATCATCCATCTTAGGTACTGTATTATCCCTAATAGTATTGGTAAGGTCCAACCTATGTTCATTAGTAGTTTCAAACTCGAAAAATTCTGGTTCTTTATCCTCTTTCTCGTTTCTTACTCCTATGAGGATAACTCCTCCCTCGGTGTTAGTCATTGCAGAGACAGTCTTGGCGATCTTTCTTCTACCCTCATTGTCTTCTAGGATTTCTTTTCCTTTGAATTCAACTTCATCTGATTCTACGCCTGGTCTGCTAAGATACATATCAATGAGGGTTTCTGTATCAAGATCTCGCATAATTATGGAAGAGTAAATTAAATTCAAATCAATAATGTCTAACTACCAGTGAATGCTCTCAATAGATATCTCAGAAGAGGGAGTCAAACCATTTTTCTCAAAGTAGTTGTTAATTCTATCAGCAAGCTCAGAATATAAAATTCTATTTACAGGCATTCTCCGGAAAATGTCTGTGCTAGGACTTCCACCTGCTGAGTGTAAATCAAATCTCTCTCCATTAATTTCCAAGTACCACTGTTTAACTATCTCATCATAACTTTCTTCGAAAGGTTTCTCATCTTTATGATATACCTCTACTCTCTCATCTACCCGTCCATCAGATTTGAGTCTAATTATATCAATAGATGGATTCGGTGTCTCTTCCTCAGAGTGGTTCTCTTCGAAATCGATTATAATTACTATTTTATCAAAATCTGAGAAAAACTTGAGCTGGTGTTCTAAGCCAGAGAAATTCTCTTCTAACGCTTTATCATGTATTTTAGGGAGATTATGGAAAACAGTCTCAACCAATTCTTTAACCTGTTCTTTTTCAAATCCTGACCAAATATATCCGGCTTCTTGGTTTTCGTCCTTCATTACGGTAGGGGGTCTTTCAATTTCTTTGTTTTCCTTTGCTAAATCGCTTAAATATCTGAAGGCCACTCCGAAAGGATATCTCTCACTACCTATATTGAGTTCAGGGATATCATCTCCATTTTCTATTCTCTCTTCTACTATATCATTCACTATCTTTAGATCTTCTCCGAATACATGGCTAAGAAGCATTTCTGGATCATAGTACCCCTCTGTACCTACAAACGGATCAACTTCCTTTAAAGCAGTATCAACCCATAAGAGAAGATGATGGCTGAAAGCTTCCCTCAGTACATCAGTTCTGTATTTATCTTTCTGTTCTAGGCCTAGTGCTTCATTAATTTCATATATTAGAGAAAATAAGAATTCCTTTTTGATTAAATCGCTACTCATACGGAGACTCTTCGAATTAAAGAGTTTATTGAGCTTATTTCTTATTAGGTATAGAGCTGTATCCCTCTTATCTTCATTCAGTATTCCTGGTTCTAAATGTACGATATCCTTATCTAAATCTGCGTTAAAGTTCTTAATTTGAACATCGTTCTCATCTGCTGATATACTATAGGTGAAATATTTGATACTCTGATCATTTATTTTATCATAAGCTAATCCAGTTTGCCAAGTATCTGCACCATAAAAGTATCGCTTTACTATAGGAAAGTTAACAGATAGCTCGTAATTAAAAACATCAAGGAATTTATGTAGCTCAATGTAAACTTCTGATTCTTCTCCTAGTTCTGTACCCTCTAGCTTTCTCTTAGCATCCTTCTTGTCATTTCTGATCTTCTTTATTTCTCGGCTAAGGTTATTTGGATGATCCTTAAGGATGATTCTTTCCATTTTAGAGGGGAGAGAAGTGGTATTGATGTCAAATTTTTGAGATTCTGGAATTTTTATCGTTACAGTATTTTGTGATTTCCAATCTCTGTCATAGTTCTCTAGAATTTCTCTTGGATATCCCCAGTAGAATTCTTTCTCTTTTCTGTCAACTATCACGATAAAGGATGGGCCGCTAGTTCTCAACCAATATTTCACATTTCCTACTTTGCAGCCCTTAGCTCTTAGTTTACCTTTTTTTATCTCTACCTCTTCTGTTGTCTTGACTTGAATGTTAAAGAGGGCTTCGGGGTTTATCTCACCTGTTTCTTCATCTATAAGCTTGCAGAGGAAATCGATACCCATATCATTTTCGTCGGATACATCTACGGGATTAGAAAACATTTCAAACACTGCTTCAAATAGAGATTCTCCGCTGTTACCTTTGTTCTTCGATGAACTTTTCTTGGGTAGATCTTTTTCTGACATCTATTTTATCTCTCCTCTATTTTTAGTGAACCATCGTCCGCTACTTTCCATTCCACTTCCTGTCCTCCCTTCCATCCCTTTGCCTTTGCAAGGTTCTTTGGTATTGTAACTACAAACTGGCCGTTGGATTTCTTTTGAATTTTCATTTTAGACATCTCTTCTATATACTCATGGTTTCAGTTTTTACTCTCAAATCTAATTCCTGAGTTTCAAAATCTCCCATAGCTTTTATCGGAAGTTCCTTATTGCTTAATATTTTATTATATTCCGAGTCGGGAACATCTTCAAGACTCATTTTAAAGTAAATCTTACGCGATTCTCCCGGCGGAACTGGGATATTGCCATCAAAATGAGCTTTCTCATTATTGGGATTTCCCCCAGTTATATCGAAGGTCTCAGCTCCCTCTACCAAGACCTTTATATCTTCGATCAAAGTAGCAGTTTGTGAAGTGTTAAGAGCCATCAGTGAAGTGTTTGATTTCCTATTACTTGACATACTTCTAGTCTCATCATCGGTTAAGATAGGAGGATTTTTCTGCTCCTCTATTATTCTGACGCTAGGTTCAAAGTTCTGAAGCTGTTCTGATTGTTTTTGTACTTGTCGAGATATTTCTAGGACCATCATCAGTGTGAATATAGCTAAGACAGACTCAATCGTATTAGTGATTGTGAGGCTAGTTAGATTTTGAACGCCCAGAATTAAAACTAGAAATAGGGCTAAACTAATTATCAGGTGGGTAGTAATTGTATGAATAGAAAATAATTCTGCCCCGGTATACGCACGCCAGCTTTTGCTTATCTTAGAACGGAGACTCTTCATACCGGTAATTCTAACATTAATTTACTTAATATTTGAGTTCAAACTTATACTCAGAGAAGGAGTTATTGAACACAGTAACTAGTGGAGGGCCGGTCCACTCCTCACCTGTTTCTACATGGCTTCTCTTTCAGGCGTA
>JBDGSH010000037.1:0-4300 GCA_042217665.1 Candidatus Nanohaloarchaea archaeon | reverse complement strand
ATGTACATCGGCGGCTTCATGGTAGAGGAAGAACAGCTTTCCGAAGTCGAGGAACTAGGCGTCAAAGACTCCAAAAAACTCTCGGACAGGAAAAGAGAAAGAATCGCCGAACAACTCAGAGAACTAGGAGAACCCTTCCTAAAAGAAATCACAGCATCAGAGATCGACGAACTCCGAGAAGTCATGAGCCTCAACGAAATAGAGATACAGGGCTTCACAGACGTCATAGAAAAAGCAGACGCGGACAAAATAATAGTTGATCTTCCGGAACCGGACGGAGACCGATTCATAAAAAAAATGAAGAAAGAACTGCCGGCAAAATTTTCTGACCGAGAATTCACAGCGGAACACGGCGCGGACGAAAACTTTCCGATCGTCTCCGCAGCCTCGATCATCGCAAAATCCGCCCGCGAACAACACATCGAACAACTCCACCAAAAATACGGCTACGACTTCAAATCCGGCTACCCACACGACCAGCCAACACGTGACTTCCTGGAAAAATACCTGGAAGAAAAAGGCGAACTGCCGTCAGAAACCCGTAAAAGCTGGAGCACAGCCCAAAACATGCTCAAACAAGCAGATCAAACCGGGCTAAAAGAATTTTGATATAAAAGGTTTCAGCCCTTCTAACTTCACATGACAGCGACCGGAAAACTCTCAGACACAAAAGTCAAGGTCTGGGACGAGGAAGACGCCGAAGAAATCCACAGAGAGTTCTACTACGGCAAAAAACTCGAAGACGAAGAATACCTGGAGCTCTCACTGGTCGAAGCACTCCACCTCTACGACAGAGACGAACTCGAAATCCTGAAAGACGGCGAAAAACTCGACAGAGAAGACATCTACCACACATTCTCCCAGAGAGACGACGACTTCGACCACAAATACGCAGCCTACACCGACCTCAGAAAACGAGGATTCATCGTCAAAACAGGCTTCAAATTCGGCGCACACTTCAGAGTATACCCAAGAGGAGTCAACCCCTACAAAGAAGGCCCAAAACGCGAAAAAGAACACACAAAATGGGTCGTACACGCAGTACCCGAAAACTACCAGCAAAGCTACGAAGAAATGTCACGAGCCGTCCGCCTAGCACAAAACATTCGAGCAAGAATGGTCTGGGCGGTAGTCGACTCCGAACGCCAAGTCACATACTACGAAGTCGAAAGAATCACACCTTAAGCTATCTTCTAAGCATTCAACAGATCAAGCATCGAAGCACGCCTACCTCTACGCTCACGAAGCTTCCTGCCCACAATCAAGCCAACCAGGACTCCTGTCAAGTGGGCAGAAGACGCAAAATGCCCGATAACCGGTAGAATAACGCCCATAGCCTTCATACCGAGGTTGAAAAGCTCAAGCCCTGTAAAAATGTACAAAGCAGTTCTGATCTTCATAGGAATAAAGAAGTAAAGCAAGACCTCGGCCTCAGGATACGTCATGGCGACCGCCGCAAACATAGCGACCACAGCACCCGAAGCTCCGATAGCAGGGCCTATAGCACCGCCGTAAAACAATATAAGAATATTTCTGACAACTACAAACCCTATACTGGCTAAAATACCGGAGCCAAAGTAGAACGCGAGGAACTCCTTTTTCTCCATAAGGTTCTCTACAGGCCGTCCAAAGAAGTAAAACGTCACCATGTTGGCGAAAACGTGCCAGAAACCGGCGTGAAGAAACATCATGGTAACCAGCGTCCAGGGCTTCGTTAAAACATGGGAAAGATCAGCGTTCAACGCAAAAAGATCATAGAACGGGATAGAGGCGCCTGAAACCTGAATCAAGATCTGGATCAGGAAGATTAACGACGTAAAAACTATTATAGAGTTGGTAAGGTTGTTTTTAAGGCTTCTGAAAACGTCCCGGATCAACGAAGGCTTTCTCGGCTTTTCAGGCTTGGAAGGCTGAAGCTCGTCTTTCACCTTCTTCTCTTCAAACCATTTCTGATCCTCCTGCTTCTTTTCCTCGATCTTATCATCTAGCTTGTCGCATTCATGGTTTTCCGGCAGTCTATGCTCCGAACAAAACTTCTCTCCGCAGTACTTACAGGTAAAAGTCATCGCATCCTTGCCGCACACGGAGCATTCAGCCATGTCTTTGGTTGGGAGACCTCACTTTATCAATCTGGTCTACCTCCGGAACCCATAAAACCCTGAGATGTTAAGCTAGAAACAGGGATGGCGTACGAAACAATCCTGATCCTGGGCAGAACCCTGCTAGGAAGCCTGTTCCTCTACAAAGGCATAGAACACTTCCTCAAGACACGGAAACTTGAAGCAGAAGCCCGGACACGCAAAATACCGGAGCCAGAACTAGCAGTCTACCTCACAGGCATCCTTTTACTGACGGCAGCAACAGGCATCATACTCGGAATCTACCCCGGAATAAGCATAATCCTGCTAACACTGTTCCTCCTGACAACGACACCGGTATTCCACGACTTCTGGAGAACCCACGGCACAGAAAGACAGAACCAGAGAGACCAGTTCATAAAAAACATAGCACTGATCGGCGCACTACTAATCCTGCTCACAGCAGACTGGAGCATCGGAATAGGCGCAACACTGATTCTCTAAAGCTGTGAAAACGACTTCCCTTCAAACAGTTCGGTCAAAACGTTCTCCAGCTCGTCTATTCCAACCCTAACCTGCTCAGTGGAGTCACGATCCCTCAAAGTCACAGTGCCGTCCTCCAAACTCTCGTAGTCGACCGTCACACAGAAAGGCGTGCCAACCTCATCCTGACGCCTGTAACGTCTTCCAATCGCTCCCGAGTCATCGTAATCCGTGTTAAAACCGGCTTCACGCAGCTCTTTGACAATTTCCTGCGCTTTCTCGCCGAGACCGCCCTTATCCATCAAAGGAAAGACAGCTACATCCGTAGAAGCCACTTCAGGCGGCAGACGCAGAACAGTACGCTCCTCGCCATCCACCTCATCGGTCTCAAGGTTGTGGACGAGAACAGTGTAAAGCGCGCGGTCAACACCCATCGAAGGCTCCACGATCTCCGGCAAAATATTCTCCCCATGCTTTTCAACCTCTTTAATCTGGAAATTAGTTTTCTCAACAGGGATCTCAAACTTTTCGCCGTCCAGCTCAATCATAAGCTCCGAGTTCCTTTCAAAGACTTCAGGCTCCTTCTCAGCCATTCTCTCAAGCTCATCCACGATCTCCGAGGCATGATCACCGTAAGTCGGTCCAAGCCAGCTCATATCAGGATCAACTACTGCTTTTCTCTCCGTAACAGGCTCATCGAACTCCTGGAAAATGGTGAAATCTTCCTCCGAATGCTGCATATGCTTTTTCAGGTCGTAACAACCTCTGTAAGCGAAGCCTTCAACCTCAATCCAGTCCTCGTCTTCTTCGCCGACGTCAGCTTCCGCGTCCCAGCAGTCCGAGGCATAATGCGACAGCTCATCGTCCTGGTGCTGCCTGAACCTGAAACGCTTCATGTCCACGCCGACACGCTCAAACCATTTTTTCGCCAAGCCAAGGAAGTAACCAAGCCACTCGTTCACGACATCGTTTTCGACAGCCTCTTCCACGGTAACTTTTACAGGCGAACCATCCTCTTTCTGCTGCTTTTCACGAGAGTAAAGCGTTAACTCAACGTCCTCAACTTTTTCCAGGTCAGGCGAATCGTTTTGAGGGTCGATAAAGTACTCTAGCTCCGCCTGGTTCAGCTCGCGAACGCGGACAATCGCTTTTCTCGGCGAGATCTCGTTACGGTACGCTCGCCCTATCTGCGCTATTCCGAACGGCAGATCGTTCCTCGCGTACTCCTTGAAACGGGGAAACTCGACAAAGATTCCCTGCGCAGTCTCCGGCCGCAGATAACCGGGCTGCGAGTCCCCGGGGCCGATACTGGTTTCAAACATCAGGTTAAAGTCGTCAACCGTTTCTCCCGCTAAGCTTTCGCCGCATTCCGGGCATCTGAGGTCGTTTTCCTGGAAAAGCTGTTCAATTTTTTCGGTCGAGAAGCTTTCCGCCTCCTCTATATCAGTGTTGTCTTCAACTATATGGTCTGCTCGGGAAGATTCTCCGCATTCCGGGCAGTCGACTATCATGTCGTCGAAGCCGTCCAGGTGGCCTGAAGCCCGGAAAACCTGTTCCGGCATCACGTTCGGTGCCTCGATATCCATGTTTCCTTCTCTGGTTACGAAACGGTCTCTCCAGGCGTTTTCAATATTTTTTTTCAGCTCTGCGCCGACAGGTCCGAAGGTGTAGAAACCTGCTACACCGCCGTAAGCTTCCGCTGTCTGAGTAAAAAGGCCTCGTCTACGCGCCAGTTCGTC
>JBDGSH010000036.1:0-13420 GCA_042217665.1 Candidatus Nanohaloarchaea archaeon | reverse complement strand
GAAGAACTTCTACCGCCAGAAAAAACGTTTACCAAGGTCTGAAGTCGGGTTGAACGTCGGGGGCGGGATTTGAACCCGCGTCGGCGCATACACGCCGAGTGGCTATTTGACCTATATTGGAGTTCTCCAATCCTATGGTTCAACCAGGCTCCACTCTCACTGACGCTCGAGTCCATGAAATAATTGGACTCGAAGGAGTGAAGCGACTGAGAGTGGACCGCAGTTGAACTTCAAGGCGTAGCGCCCTGTCTTAAGCTAGCAAGCCACCGCAATGGCCAGGCTATGCGACCCCGACTTCTGCTGTTTATTGGTGTGTGAGGTAATGTTTTTAAACCGGTGTTGGGTTTTTGGCGTTGTGGAGGGTTTTGAACAACCTATTTAAATTTCTGACTGGTAAGTGTTGTTTAAGAGGTTTTGAAACGTTATGGCTGATAATATAATTGATTTTTCGGATGTTGAGGACAAGGATGTGTTTACGAAAAGCGGTTCTTACTGCGGCAAGATAAGGGATATCGAGCTGAATATGGGGCGTTTCGCTGTCCGTGCCGTTGTGGTGGAGGCTAAGGAAGGCTCTTACCTTGCGAGAAAGGTTGGCGGCAGCAAGAACGTTGTGATTCCTTATAGGATGGTTGAAGCGATTGACGATATCATGATCATCAAGGACTTCCAGACGGACAGTGTCTCGGAAGAGCAACCTGCACAGACAGAGGCAGAGGCTTAAAACCGTTTTTTACATCGTTTTTTCCTTTATGGCAGGAGCTGAAGCTTTATGGTTTTAAGTATTTTGACAGGCGCGATCTATGAGGTTGTCAGGCATTCCTGGCTGGTGGCTTCTTCTGTTCTGATGATTTTATTGCCTCTTTTCTTTGTGTACGAGTCCAGAGACGGTTTGAAGAGTTTGGGAGAGTATGAAGACGCGCTTCTGGAGTATTCTCCTGCGCTAGTGACCGGTATCGTTGTAACAGGGTTTTTAGGTTTTTTGACCGGTTTTGAGTTTGAGCCAGTATTCAAGCTTGTTGGAGAAGTTGTTGCGTTGGCGTATTTCGGTTTCCTGTTCTGGAAGTTCTAGTTAAGCTTCTGTTTGACCCTCTGGTGCCACTGATCCAGTGTTTCTTCTGTCACTTCTTTTATTTCTTCCATGGGGAGCGTTGTGTAGACGTAGTAAACTGTTTTGTCCGTCTTGCCTTCTCTCATGACCAGGTCTTTGTCCAGCATCTCTTGAAGCGCTCTTTGAACTGTTGAACGGTTTCTGTCGACCTTTGACGCCAGTTCTTTTACTGTTAGTTTGTCTTCCTGCATTTCCTGGAACAGTGAGCGCTGTAGCTGGTTTAAGTCGAATGTTTCGAAGACTATGTCCTCCTCGTTCTTCCCCTCCAGCTCAAGAAACTCCATTGAGTAAATCTTAGAGAACAGCGGTTAAAAGAGTTTCACCCTCCTGCAATCACATCCATCACTCTGATCGTATCGTTCTCCTCCAGGACGTGTGTGGAAGAGATTATAGTGCCGTTCCTCGCTACCAGGACTTCCTCCGGGTTGACGCCTTCAGAGTCCAGAAACTCGGAGACAGTGACTTCTTCATCTACTTCAACCGTTCTCTGCTTTTCCGAGTCCAGGTCGTCTCTAACCAGTGTTACTTCGATCCAGGATCACCTGTCTCTTCAATCCTCTTCTCGTATTTCTGTATCGCTTTCTGGAAGGCTTCTTCAGCGTCGATTTCAAGGTCGTTGCAGACGGCTAGAAGCGAGAAAAGTGCGTCGCCGATCTCATCCTCTTTGACTTCTAGATCTTCTTCGTTTACGCCGTAGTCGGCGGATTTCACAGCGTCTTGAACGATCTCTCCGGCTTCGGCCATGAAGTCCATGATTCTGAATGCTGTGGTTCCTCTCAGGTTGTTCTCCTCCATGTATTCTTTGACGCGTTCCTGCTGCTGTTTCATACAGTTAGACTCTTAGCCAAATCTCAAATATCTGGCCTTACCCGGTTTCCAGAACGTCCTGGCGGGCCGCATGAAAAAGATACTCTACTGCGTAACCCGCCTTTTCCCCAAAACGGTTCTGAAGGTTCTCTACTGTTTCGGCGTAGTCGTCCGAGTGAAGCTGGGGATAGTGCTGCTTCAATGCTTTCTTCGCCCATGTGTCCAGCGGCGTGGCTTCATGGAATCCCAGCGAGAACAGTAGTACGCAGTCCGCTACCTTGTCTCCGACGCCGTAAAGCTGTTTTAACCGTTGCTTGGCTTCGCTGTAGCTTAGAGAATCAAGTTGTTCTGTCTTGAAACTGTTTTCTAGAATTTTCATGGTTTCAGCGATGTATTTGGCGCGGTAGCCGGCTCCAAGGTCTCGAAATTCCTGTTCCGAGACTTTTGCGAGCTGTTCTTGTGTCGGGAACCGTTTGAGTTCGTAGCCGTTGTGTTCTACTGTTTCGCCGTATTTTTCTGCTATCCTGTCTCTTGTCTGTTTTATACGCGGTATTCTCATCTGCGGCGACAGCAGGTAGGAGATAAGCGTCGGGAAGAACTCGTCCTGGACGATTCTGAGTCCTTGGAACTCTTGATAGGCTTTTTCCAGTTTTTTGTCTTCCGGAAAACGTGAGAAAACCTGTTCCAGGGAGTGGTCGAGGCCCAGCGCTTTTTCAACCTCCGCGCGTGAGAGTTCGGTTTCAACGAACAACGTCTGTTTTTGTTGGTGTGCGATCAACGGCTTTCCGTTTCTGAAGGTGTAGAACTTGTTGGAGCCTTCGCCGTAGAGTTCGCCTTTTAACCGGTTCCAGTTGAAGGTCTGTCCGCAGGTCAGGGTTTCCTTCAGGTCGAAGTTCTGTGTCGGGATTTCCAGTTTTCGCATACCGTTGGTTTGGTCAGAAAGAGTTATAGTTCAGTCCTCTTTCCTGTACTTGAAGAAGCCTGTGCCTTTCTCCTTGTCGACATCCTCTGTTTTGCTGGAGGACTTTTTGGCGTCGCGTTTGAGGTAGCTGCGGCCGCAGCGGTGGCACTGAACCCGTTTCTCCGCCTTGCTTCTCTGCTTGTAGCCGCAGTCCGGGCACTGGTAGTAGGTCTTTGACACAGTGAACTGTTTCTGCTGAAACGGTTTAAACCTTTCTCGGGTCAAACGATTTAAAACTTAAAGGCTTCAAAACGTTTCTAGAAATGGTTAACTCAGTTGTCGAGGGTGCTTTCTACGGCATACTGTTTTCAGGTATTGCATTTTTAGTTGTAGCTTTTCTGGGTTTTAGCCCGACCAGTTTATCGGTGCTGCTCTACCTCTACGTTGTCGCGGGAGCGTTGATCAACGGCCGTTACCGGCTGGGAAAGCAGTTGGACAGCTTGCTGGGGAGCATTGTGCTGGTTGCGGAGGAGGAAGAGGTCAGGATGAGAAAGCTGTTCACCGGAGAAAAATTTGTTTTGAAAGGAGACATAGAAAGGGATTAATCGTACCGCTTTTTCTGCACCAGCCTGTTTCTGTCGTTGTAAAGCGTTAGCTTGCCGCCGTAGGCGTAAAGCGTCAACCCTGTACCTGTTCTATTCGTTTTGTCTTTGGAGTAGAAGCTCTGTTCTTCTCCAGGCTCAAGAATCTCTGATCCAAAGCTGTACGTCTGTAGAGAGTCGGAGTACTCGTTTCTGATCTCCCAGCCCTGAAGACTGACATTGTTCTCTCCTGTATTTGTCAGGTTGAAGTGTTCCTCGCCATCGCTCCTCACTTCTATTTTTATATCCGGCAGGTAAGGATCCAGCGCCTTTCTCTTCTTCTCCCGCGCTGTTTCAACCTTTGTCTCAAGCTTTCTTTCCATCTCGGCTTGTATCTCTTCTACACGAGACCTGTTCAAGCCTTTGAAGCTTTCAAAACGTCGGCCGTTTCTGACTCCGTACTCCAGGGTTCCATAAGCTGTCTTCAGCACTTTTCTAGTTGTATTAGGGTTTCTAACAACCTTTAACCTGGCCTTTGACGAAACAAGTTTCTTGACAGAGCCGTCAGGTCTTTTCTTGATTTCCAGCCTGTTTTCAGCGCTCTCCATCCTGATCTTTGAGTATCCTGCGTCCAGCTCCAGCTTGAAACGGTCGGAGAAGTTGGAGTCGATAACCGCTTCAAGGCCTGTGCCTGCGTCTTTCTGTATATTGACCGAGGAAGCGGCTGTCGGCACCGCAACAATAGCTATAACCAACAATGTTTTAGTTAGAGCCTCCCAGTAGTTCTCCATCTCTGTTCTAGAAACAGCAGCCAGTTTTAAACCGTTTATGTATTCACAGCTCGTTGTAGCTGTTCCTGTAAACTGTTAAAGCTGATTTGAAGACAGCTATTACAATCGGGCCTATCAGCATCCCTATAGCTCCGAACAGGTATAGACCTCCTATTACACCGATTATTATAGAGGCAGGATGCAGATCCGACTCTTTATCAACCACAAGCGGCCGTACAATATTGTCGACCGCCCCCATAACCACCAGGCCGTACAGGAACAGGAAAACACCTGAATAGAGTTCTCCTACCAGCGCAAGGTATGCTGCGGCCGGCAGCCAGACTATCGTACTTCCTACCATCGGTATGAAGCTCAGGATGATCATGAGGAAGGTCCAGAACATCACGTTAGAGATTCCTACGATGTAGAAGCCTATACCTCCGACGATACCTGATACGATCGCAACCAGTATATGGCCTTTCACAACCGACCACGTGGTCTTCCGAGTACGGTCTATAAGGCTGTCGGAAACCTCTTTAGGCAGCGGAACAAGGCTTTTGAACCACAAAACCAGTTTTTCGCCGTCCCTGATAAAGTAAAACGTTAGGAACAGCGTTAAAACAAGGCTTATAAACAGTCCGGACACCATGCCGACCAGCCCCGACACACTGCCGAACAGGACATCGGAGAAACTGGAAAGAGAGCTCTGAATCCTTGACTCTAGATCCACCGATTGACCTGTTATCTCAAAGATTTTCTGTTCCGCCTCTGTAACATTCACCAGTTGAGAGCTGTCAAGCTCGCTAGAAAGATCTACAGCATCGTTGGCTATAGCTGAACCCGCATATAGAAACGGTATAACCGCCAGAAAAATTCCTACCAGCAGTACAAGAAAAGCAGAGACGCTTGAGTTAATGTACTTCCTAAATCTTTTGTGAACCGGGAACAAAACGAAAGCAAAGACTGAAGCTGTCATTATAACACCTATAAACGGCTGAAGCATTATGAAAACCACTAAACCAAGCGCAGCGATCGCTGACAGCAGGAACGCCTTCCTCTCGTTCATACCGAGGAATGACATATCCAGTTAGATAAAGATACCGGAGCCCACAAAATACAGAAGTACAGGAACCAGCAACACGGCCATACAGGACTTTCTCTCGCCGGTCAACGACGCAATAAAGCCTATGGAAGACGAAGTCGCCAGGATAAGCAATCCCTGAAAACCTGTAAGCCCGAAAACCGTTCCAAGAATCGCTAAAAACGCCAAAACACAGATACTGGAAAAATCTACCCGGTCAAGCAGCTTAACCACAAGCCTTGAAACCTTGAACGCCAGCAGAAAGGAAGCTCCGACTGAAAACAGCGAAGCACCTATCAGGAACGCTGAAATCCTGTAGTTCACAGCCATGATAGAATGTAACGCAACTGAGGCTCCGGAACGCGCCTCCGCGAGAACTGCCAAAACGATAAACGAAGTTATAATATCAGAGGTGTTGACAGCTCCCATAGCCGCCAGAAACCGTCTCTTGCTGGAGTCTATCAAAGGTGCCAGGAAAGAGGTTGAGACCGCTCCTCCGATACCTGGAACTGTTCCAGCCAGAAGACCGGCCAGGAAACCTGTAAAACCGCCTTTAAACGCTTTCTTCCTGTTAATCGATGTCTCGTACTGCTCCGGTATTTTCTCGCCACGGTAGGAGGCGTAAAGCTCCGGCACCGCGAAAAGACCGGTAAAAATCGGTACCATGACGAACTGGCCGTTTACAGCCATGTCGAACGAGATTAAACCTGTCAAGCCTGAAAACAGGATTATCAGGGCGGAGTAGAACCGGTTTCGCGAGCTGAAGAAGATGAAAACCAGGAAGAACAGTACTATCAACCCCATAGCCTGTGAAGCTATGCTGTAAACCGGTTTCAGGAAGAGAAACAGCAGCGGTGACACCGCTACCAGTACAAGAACGGAGAAGAGGCCGCCTGTAGCAGTGTAGCGGAAAGCTTCCAGGCCTCTACCTCTCTCCGCCATCTGTTTGCCTGGAAGTGTGGATAGAGCGGACTCTGCCTCGGGAGCGCCTATGAAGATTGCGGGCAGGAAGTCGTGGAAAGTATGTGAGACGGATAGACCTGAGAGAAAGCTGAGGAAAACCAGTGAATCAATGCCTGAGGAGAAGTAGAATGGCAGAGAACCGAATATTACTGTGTTCGGATGTATTCCAGGTATCAGGCCCGTGAAGACTCCTGCTATAACACCTAAAGTTATTATTATCAGGTATTCCAGCACGTAACCCGGTTTTCGGTCACGGATATAAAAAGTCAGGTCTAATTTCCGGGTATGTTCGGAGGCAACATGGAGCAGATGATGAAGCAGATGGGCATCGACATGGATGAAATCGATGCCGACCGCGTAACAGTAGAAATCGGGGACAAGAAAATGGTTTTCGAAAACCCTGAGCTGAACAGGATCAACGCCCAGGGAAAGGAAATGTTCCAGCTACAGGGCAGCTACACCGAAAAAGAGAAAGGACCGGATCCGGAAGATGTGGAACTGGTTCAGGAGAAAACCGGCTGTAGCGAGGAAGAAGCCCGTGAAGCACTTAAAGACGCGGGAGACGTTGCAGAAGCAGTAATGCAGCTTCAATAACCGTTTTCCACTTTTCAACTCTTTATTCTTCCAGATACTCCAGGAACTTGGCGTAAGCCGGTCTGGTGATCGAGATACCGATCAGGACGCCGAGGATCGTGGTTAAAGCAAAGCCTCGAATCGACTGAAGCGCGAACGCGGAAGGATCGAACTGGAACGCGATAAACGCTACGATGACCGCGAATATTCCGATCGCCAGGTGGTGAGGCTTCCGTTTATCAGTGTAGATCTCGTAGCCGATCAATCCTAAGCCTGCGGCGCCGATCGCCATGTTTGACAGCGAGGGCGAGACAATAGGGCTCATGGCTCCGATCGTGGATGCTGCAGAAGTAAAGATGACGAAGAACGCTCGTTTAAGTCTTTCCTTCCAGTTCTGAATGGTCTTCTGGCTTGACTCGTCCGTTATAATGATCTGGTCGTCTACCCCTGTCCCGACCGCTGCAACTATACCGGCGATAGAGGCCAGGTCAAGCGTTATCAGGGTTGAGAAGAAACTTCCTAGCAGTATAAACACTTCTGATGAGCCTGTTATAACTATAGGCAGCGCCAGCTTCCATCTTCCGTATCTAACATAGATCAGGGCTCCTACAGCTACTAGAGACAGCACGATTGAAATAAATGCTGCGGACATGAACTGTGAGCCTAGGGATGAGGAGATTGTGGATACTGAGTCAACTTTAACCGGCGCAGGGAGCTGTCCGGACTGCAGAATCGCCATCAACCGCTGCATGTCCTGTCTCGCCTGCGCCGCTGTCGGAGCTCCGCCGTTGATGGATGGCTGTGTGATTACCTGTCTTTTGAAAACTGCTCCTACGTTAAGAGAGCTCTGCAGGTTTCCATCGACGTATAGGCTTAGTTTTGCAGGGTCTCCGGAGCTGTCAAGCCTTCCCAGATAGGTTGAGCTTTGTCCTGTTCCCAGTCTTATCGTTGGATAGTTCTGGGCTACGCGTTTCACGTTTTCCGCGGATTCCTGGGAGAGGACAACAGGGAACCGGAAAGAGTGACCTGAACCGGTGGGTCTTACCATTGCGTCCGAGCTGAGAACGCTCTGAATGTCCTGGCCGGAGTACGCCACTACTTCTAGATTGGCTGCTGATTCGGAGTTGTTGAGGTAGTAGAACTTGGTTCCGTCCAGTTTAAAGGTCTGGTTCGGTCTGTAAGTTTGGTTAGCGACCGTAATAGAGTTGTTGTGGTATCGGAAACTGTATGTTTTTTCTAGCTTAAACTTGAGTTTGTCTTGAACCGTTAGAGGTAGACGGGCCTCGAAGCTTCCTTCCTGCGATATTAGGCGGCGTAAACGTGTCTCGTTGGAGGAAGCTACCTCCATCTGTATCTTGTACTCGTCTCCCAGTCTTACTGTCCGTATAGAGGTCTGTGTAAGTCCGAAGGCGGAGACTCTCTGCTCTAGAATCCTTTTTATCTGACCTACCATTTCTTTGCTGGTGTTGTTGGACTGAACCGACATCAATAACTTGGTGCCGCCTTTCAGGTCTAGTCCTTTCTTTATATTGGTTTCAAGCGCTAGTTCGCCGTTATCCTGCTGTTCGTAGTGGGGGAACAGGAAGACTGCGGAGATGGTGAGCGCTGCGATCAGCACCCAGATTCTCCATTCCTTGAGTAGCGGTTTTAGATCCATTTTCTGATCACTCCTGTGTTGATTTCGTTGTTAACGTATTTTTTGAGTATTATTGCGTTTCCTAGCCATGTAAGCGGGATATCTGCCAGTAGTCCGATTACCATAACTATGGCGATGTTTGAAAGCTCTGAAGGCCCGACAATTACCGTTGAGACTATGTAAAGTATCGTGAAACCTGCTATGCCGCCTGAGCTCATTGTTACTCCTGTCAGGATGGAGCTCCAGATCCTGTCTTTGAGTTTTTTCCTGTCCTGTTTGAGTACGCGGGTTGAGAGAACGATGTCGGTGTCTACTGAGTATCCTATAAGCATTAGTAGGGCTGCGAGCGATCCCAGGGTTAGTGGGACGCCTAGAATGTTCATTCCGGCTACTGCGATTATTATGTCGCCTGCTGCTGCGAATATTACTGCTAGCGACGGTGTCAGGTCTTTGAAGGCGTAGAATATTACTAGGCTCATTATTGTGAACGCCATTACGAAGGCTAGGAGTGCTTGTGTAAGGAACTGGTCTGAGACTGCTGATGAGATTGAGCGGAGGCTTTCTACGCTGATCTGGTAGCCGTCCTGTTCAAGTATTTGTTCTGCTTCGGTCTGGTTGATTTTTGGCGGCGGTACCTGTACGTTTAGAAGTGTCTGGTTTCCTATGGTCTGTGTTGCTGCTGAGACGTCTTGTCTTCCATTTGCTGCGAATATTTTTTCGATTTCTGTAGGCTGGAAGCTTCCGTTTACGTGGTACTGGATCTCTGTGCCGCCTGTGAAGTCGAGGCCTTTTGTAACTATTTTTCCTGTTGTGGCGTAGTTTAGGCCTATGACTGCGGTTGCTGCGAGGATCAGGATTGCCGGTATGGCGAAGTACTTGTCGTAGTCCTGGTAGATCCGGTTGAACAGGTTTTTGAGTTCCACGGTTTCGATAAGCTGTGAAACGTTTTTAAACTACGTGTTTTTTCTGGGAGCGGAGTATCGAAGGATTAAAAATGTGTGTAACGAAACCGGTCGTGTAAGATGGAACTCGATCCCGAGAATGTTTCAGCTGAGGATTTGAAGCGGGTAGCGGCGAGGCAGTGGCAGAAGTTTGTTGTCGCTGCGGTTTTCTCCGTGGCGCTTTATCTGCGTTACCTGCCTGAAAAAGGTATGGAGCATCTTCAGGCGCTGGATCCTTACATGATTTTTAGGGTGGCTCAGCACATCGCTCTGGAGGGAACGGTTCCTGCGGTCAACTTTATGCGTTACTTTCCGTATCCGACGCCGCTTTACAGTCTTAACCAGGGCGATTTCTTGATTCCTGGCATTCTGTACAATCTTGGGCCTTCAATGGTTTTCGACAGTTTCCTGGAGTGGGCTCAGTTCTATCCTGCGTTTCTCGGTGCTTTGAGCGTTCCTGTCATGTATCTTCTGGGGAAGGAGCTGTTTGACAGGAGGATCGGTGTTTCTGCAGCGTTTTTCCTGGCTGTTATCGGCGGTGTGCTTCACAGGACTTCGGCAGGTTTCTTTGAGAAGGAGCCTCTGGGAACGTTTCTGATGATGGTGTCGCTCTACTGCTTTACGCGGGCTTGGAGGCGTAAAGAGTATTACTCGGGTATTGTTTCAGGCGTAGCTTTAGGCTTGTTCACGATTTCCTGGGGCGGATCCAAGATGATGTGGCTGCTCTATCCTATGATCGTGGGCCTGATGCTCTGGGTTGACGAAGATATCAGAAGCATGGTCGTCAGCTATACGCCTACCGTTCTTCTGGGCGCCGGCATCGCAGCTTCTCTGAATTATTCCCGTTTCTGGTTCACCAGCTCGCTTTTCCTGATTAACATTGTTATGCTGGGGCTTCTCTGGGGCCGTTACTTGGTTGAAGAGCTTGAACTCGTCGATAAAAACTACCTGAAGTATTACACGCCTACGGTCTCGGTTTCCGGTCTCATATTTGTACTGATTTCGCCCATGTTCTGGGACTGGCCGATGAAGAAGTTCTTGAGCCTGATAAGCACAGGGCTACAGTCAGGCGGAGGAGTTGTCGGCGGAACCGTGGCAGAGAACCAGGCGCCTTCAATTGGCCAGTTAGCCAGTCAGTTAGGCGCTGTAAACGCTTACAGCATGCTTCCAGACTTTGTACTGAATAGCGGAGCTATACAGCTCTTCATCGGGTTTTTCAAAGCCGTCGGGCCGTTTACACTGGCTTTCATCGGCGTAACGCTTCTGGGATCCAGGTTTGCCTCCTATCTTTTAAGCAAGTACAGCTCTCTGGGAGATGAGATTAAGGAGGCTGACTACTTTAAGCTGGTTGTAGTTGTTCTCGGACTCTGGACGCTGACTTTCTCGTTTATCTTCCCTGGAAACGTTTTGAGAGCGGTGGCTCCAGGCATCTTAATGGTTTTAATCGGAGTAATAACTTCATTCTTCCTTATTGACCGGGAAAAGAGATCTATAGAGCCTAAATGGTTTTACATAATCCCTCTGATCTGGGGCGTTACAAACATTCTCGGAGCTGTAGCCCGCTCCCGTCTGGTGTTCCTCAGCGCTTTCGCTACCTCATTTGTGGCAGGTTACGCGTTTGTTAAAGGTCTAGAAGCCCTAAGAGAGGTCTTGAAGTCTTACAGTGTTGACTACCGCTACATTATAGGTGCTGTAGTAGCTATAGTTGTAACAGTTAACTTCGCGTCCGGTTTCACGGTTTCTCAGGGATTGGGAGGTTCACCTAATCAGCTCTGGATGGATAACCTGGGGGAGATGAGGGAGAACGCTCCTGAAGGCTCTGTAGTGCTTTCATGGTGGGATTATGGTTACTGGTTCCAGCAGATTGGTAGAAGCGGAACGGTTGCGGACGGCGGGAATCTTAGACACTATTCCAGCGGTGCGCCGATTACCTACCCTCTCGCAGACTTTTTGACCTCAGAAAACCCTTCGAACCATACTGATTTCCTGAAAAAGCATTCTGTGGATTATATTGTCCTGGATGAGACGATGATCGGCAAGTATTCGGCTGTCAGCCAGATCTCCAAGGGTTCGAACAAGAACTTTAATTCGATGGCTCAGCTTTCGACCTCTAGGAATATTTTAAGGTCGGAACAGAAGTCTGGCGGGTCCAGAACGATCACTTTCTCAGGCAGAGGTCTGAGGCTTTACATGAGTGTTAACATGACTAATCAGTCGGTTGAGTTCAACTCTGCTCCGACGATTGAGACCAGGAGAGGGCGTTCGAAGATTGATTGCCTGATAACTGAAGACGGCAGGAAGCAGTTTAACGTTTCCGGCGATACAGGTTACTGTATCGGTTTAAATCCTTACTACAGTATTCGGAGAGCTTATTACACGGCTTCTCGGCCTAAAGTTCCTAATTCTCCGGCTAAAGTTGTTCTAGTTCCTGGACCGGTGCAGGACTCGACTCTTGTGAAGCTTTACCTCGGAGACGGCAGGAGTATTGATTTTGTGGAGAAGATGCCTGAGGCGTCTAACGGTTTTGTCAAAATGTGGAAGATAAACCTTAACGAGACAGAATGACTCCGGAGCTTGTACTGGCGGCTTCCTGTCTAACAGGTTTTGTTTCTGTGGTTTTGGCTGGTCCGAAGGCCATCAAGTACCTGGCGTCCTCCGGTATCTACGGTGTGGATCAGCAGAAGCCTGAGAAGCCTAAGGTGCCTACTTCGGGCGGTATTCTTGTTCTATTCGGTTTCATGTTTTCTGTCACGTTGTTTCTGGGGCTTTCCCAACTTTTGAACGTTAACTCGTTTAACGTTACTGTTTTGCTGGCTTCTCTGTGTTCTATTACGTTGATCGCGTTGATAGGTTTGATTGATGATATTCATGTGCCGCGTGACGAGGAGATCATCATAGAGACGCCGGACCACTTCTTCTACGCGTTTATAGAGGATGTTGGCAGCGCGGATGAGGAGCATGAGGATATTGACAGGCAGGGTTTGAGCCAGTTTTTCAAGATGCTGTTTGTTCTGCCGGCTGTTCTTCCTTTGATCGCTGTTGGAGCCGGCTCTCCTTCCATGACGCTTCCTCTGCTGGGAACAGTTAACTGGGGCTTGATCTATCCTCTTGTGCTGCTTCCTGTCGGCTTGCTGTTCGTGGCTAACGTTGTCAATATGCTGGCGGGTATGAACGGTCTTTCCTCGGGCTTAAGTATCGTTGCAGGCTCCGCTCTGGGTGTTTTCGCTTTGTTGAACGGTGAGATCGAGGCAGCTGTTATCGGGTTTTCCCTGGCGTCTACACTGCTTGGTTTCCTGGTTTTTAACTGGTATCCGGCCTCGCTGCTTCCCGGCGACTCTTTGACTTATCTTTCCGGCGCCGCTCTGTTTTCTGCGATGGTTGTCGGCAACATGGAAAGGTTTGGTGTGTTTATCTTTGTTCCCTGGATCGTGGAGTTTTTCTTGAAGCTGCGCAGCGGTTTTAACGCACATTCCTGGGGTAACCTGGTTGATGGAAAGCTGAAGCCGCAGCATGAGAAGAATTACTCTCTGACAATTCCGTTGATGAAGAAAGGATTGGATGAGAAACAGATAACAGTAACTCTGATCGGCTTGGAAGCTGTTTTCTGTGTTTCCGGCGTTTTACTGTTCTCCCTTGTTCTCTGAGTCTCTTTCAGAGTTGTATGGGTCTTCTATGCGCTGTCTGTCGTCTGGTTTGTAGGGGAATGAGATTTCGAGTATTTTGGCGACGTCGTCTCCTATGTTCTGTAACTGGTGTTTTTCGCCTGAACGCACTATTTTGGCGTTGCCTTGCTCCAGTTCTTCCATTTCTCCGTTTTTTCGCAGTGTGACGGTTCCTTCTTCCAGGTAGATGATGTCAGCCTGTTCTTCGTGGTAGCAGTAGGATGTCATTTCTTCTCCGTTGATTACAAGTCTTCTTATTCCTAGCATGCCCTGTTTTTCTCCGACGTCTACCTGTGTCATAAGTACCTGGTCTTCGTATCCCCAGGGTTTCTCGATCCGTCCCATGTTGAGGGCTTGGAGCTGAAAACTAATATATCTGATTCCTGAGAAAGAGGAA
>JBDGSH010000035.1:0-5262 GCA_042217665.1 Candidatus Nanohaloarchaea archaeon | reverse complement strand
GGAGAGAATCTCCTTACCTTCCTCAATCGACTCTTCCACAGCTTCCTTTGCTTCTTCCACGCCGAAGATCTCATACCATTCTTTCCCCGTGTCGATAGCTTCAAACATCGCTGAACGCATCTCATCGTTCCCTCCGCAGAAGTCGCCGACCGCAAGAACCAGGTCGAACTCTTCATCCGGTATCTCCGGTTTCTCTCCGTGGCAGTCCCCGATTATCAGAATCTTCATAACTTTTAACGGGGAGACGAAGCTAATAAAAGAATTCAACCGTGAAATTTTGATATGAGCCTGTCAACAACCGGTGAACGCTTTGTGGTTACCAGGAACGTTACAGTCTAGACAGGCTTACAGATTTCTCGGAAACTTTCATTCTGAAAACGGTTTAAAAACTGGTTTCACACAGCTTACACAAGAGGTTATCTAAACAATGGAAAACGAATACGATCCGGAAAACACAGAATCCAAATGGCAGAAAAAATGGGTTGAAAACAAAAGCTTCGCCTACCAGGACGAGGAGAAAAAAGAAGAAGTGTTCTCAATCGACACCCCGCCGCCAACAGTATCCGGATCGCTCCACATGGGCCACCTCTACGGCCAGACACTCCAAGACTTCATGGGACGGTTCCAGAGAATGCGAGGAAAAAACGTCTTCCAACCGTTCGGATACGACGACAACGGAATCGCCTCAGAACGCCTGACAGAGAAAGAACTCGGCATAAAACACCAGAACTATACACGCAGAGAGTTCCAGGAAAAATGCCGCGAAATCTGCCAAAAATACGAAGAAGAATTCACAGAAAAAATGCAGAGCCTGGGAATCGCCCACGACTGGAACTCCACGTACAAAACAATCGAACCACGCGTACAAAAAATCTCACAGCTCTCATTCATCGACTTATACGAAAAAAACAGAGAATACAGAGAAAAAGCACCCGCAATCTGGTGTCCTGACTGCGAAACAGCTATCAGCCAGGTAGAAATGGAAGACGCGGAGAAACAATCACACTTCAACGACATAGAGTTCCCATTAGCATCAGGCCACGGCTCAATCATGATATCAACCACACGACCCGAACTACTGCCGGCGTGCGTCGCAATCTTCGTCCACCCCGAAGACGAAGCCAACCAGAACCTGGTCGGCGAAAAAGCAGAAGTCCCGCTGTTCAACTACGAAGTCCCCATACTTGAAGACGAACGCGTAGACATGGAAACCGGCAGCGGAGTCGTCATGTGCTGCACATTCGGAGACCAGACCGACATCGAATGGTACAAAGCCCACGACCTACCGCTAAAACTGGCAATCGACGAAAGCGGGACAATGACAGAAGAAGCCGGCAAATACCAAGGCATGAGCACACAAGAAGCCAGAAAAGCCATAATCAAAGACCTAAAGAAAAACGACAAACTGCTGGGCCAACGAGAAATCACACACACTGTACAGGTCCACGAACGCTGCGAAGAAGAACTAGAATTCCTCGTAAAAGAACAATGGTACATAGAACTTGTCGACCACAAAGAAAAATACCTGGAAGCCGGCAGAAAAATGAACTGGCAACCGGAAAAAATGTTTTCACGCTACAAACACTGGATCGAAGGACTACAGTGGGACTGGTGTATCTCACGCCAGCGAGACTCAGGAATACCGTTCCCTGTCTGGTACTGCAGCGAATGCGACCACGAAATCATAGCAGAAAAAGACTGGCTGCCTGTCGACCCGCTAGAAGACGAACCAAGAACAGAAGAATGCCCTGAATGCGGAAACACGGAGTTCAAGCCGGAAGAAGACGTTCTAGATACCTGGGCCACCAGCAGCCTAACACCTTTAATCAACGCAGACTGGGACTGGAACCAGGAAGACGGAGAATACGAAATGAAACTCCCGGAAGTCTACCCTATGAACCTTAGACCGGAAGGACACGACATAATCAGTTTCTGGCTGTTCCACACAGTAGTAAAATGCCTTGAACACACGGGAGAAGTACCGTTCGACACAGTGATGAACCACGGTCACGTACTCGACGAAAACAGGGAGAAAATGTCCAAGTCAAAAGGAAACGTCGTCGCACCGGACGAAGTACTGGAAAAATTCCCTGTCGACGCCGCACGCTACTGGGCTGCCGGAAGCAAAGTCGGAGACGACTTCCCATTCCAGGAAAAAGATCTAAAGGCAGGGGAAAAACTGATGCGGAAACTATGGAACGCTTCAAAGCTTGTGGACCGGTTAGGAAACAAGAACCTTCCGAACATCGAGGAAGAAGAGCTTGAGGAGATAGACCGATGGATGCTGGCGGAAACCGATCAGCTGATCGAAGAAGTAACCGAGTTAATGGAGAGCTACGACTTTCACAAGGCAAGAGACAGGCTGCGGCACAGCTTCTGGAACAGGTTCTGCGACAACTACCTGGAGATCGCCAAACAGAGACTGGAGGACTCAGAAGACCTTTCCGCGGTCTACACACTGAAGAAAACGCATAGAAAGTACCTGAAAATGTTTGCGCCGTTCCTCTCCCATATAACAGAAGAAATCTGGCACCAAATGTACGTCCCCGGTTCCGATTCCGTCGATTCGATCCATAACTCCGACTGGCCGGAAAAAGAAGAGGTAGAAGCAAATCTTGAGAAGGGAGAAGCCGCGATCCAGGTCATCACCGCGTTGAGAAAGTACAAGACAGAGAACCAGATGGCGCCAACCGCCCCGCTCGAAGAAGTAGACGTCTTCGCAGATATAGAAAGCTTCAAGAAACCGGTTAAAGAAGTTATGCACGTCGAAAACCTGAACGTCAAGCAAGAAGAACCGGAGATAGAGACCAAGATCAAAGAAATCAAGCTGGACTACAGCAAAGCAGGCCCAAAGTACGGAGACGACGTCTCAGAGATTGAAGACGCCCTAGAAAATCAGGAATGGGCTTTGGAAAGCGGAAGATTGGAAGCTGCTGGACATATGCTTCCAGCGGAGATGTACACGGTTGAAAAGACACGAGAGTTTAAAGGCTCCGGAGAAATGATTGAACAAGACGACACAGTGGTTATAATCCGCTGAACTTTTTAATTCTTTCTTATATTCAAGGAAAAATGCCAGAATGAAAGTTCGAACTGTTTATCGAACTCCTTTTTGTAATTCCTTATCCTAGTCTGGTTCCGACATAGTTTTGCTGTTGGAATCATTTTTTTGATCTGCTATCTAATTGGTGATTTGTAAAGTAGGTTGGTTAAAGGGGTTTTGGTTTAGCTCTGAAAAATATCTTGGCAAGATTGAACGGTCGGGAGCTGTATCGTACTTGATAACTTGTCCTTTTTTTATGTCAAAGCGCTGGATCACAACTGTTTCCTCCTGAAAACTCCACGCGATAATATAGGAATCTCCTGATTCAACGCCAGGATATCCGTCTCCATCCCTATCAGTTCCATCTTTCACAATTTTTACTCTGCTTCCCTGACCTGTAGTATTTAAGCCGATAATGCCTTTCTTCTCCGATACCCATATCCCGGTCTCCTTCGTATGGTTTACTGTGGCTAAAACCATTCCTGACTTTGTATATTTTGGGAGGCCATAAAAACCCTCTTTTCTCTTTATAGCTACTTTCTCCGTGTTTTTTGGCGAGAAAGTGATCGGCAAGGATTGAGTGATAATCAGGCTCTCTTCTCCCGAGTTGTACTTAGCGTTGAATCCAGGGTTAATCGAGTCTGTATAAAATCCCTCTAAAATCTTTTCAGAGGTAAAACCGATAGTAAATCCAGCTCCTATAATTAATCCAATTAAAATTAACTTTTTCAAATCCTTATACCTACAAGAAGCTTTATTCAAAGTACAACACTCCTATTATCTTTTATATTGATGTAAAACTTAGCGCTTTGGGGTTTTTCAGCAGCTTTAAACCTGATTTCTATAGACTCTCCATTTTCCACTCCTTTTACTCCGTCATTATCTTTATCTGACCCATCTAATTTAATTATTAAAGTGTCCCCCGGATCAAGCTGCGAATCTAAACTTGATGTCATCTTAATCTCATCAACAATATTTTCAGTCTTCTTTCCTAATTCCCAAGACAGTTTCTTCTCTCCAACTTTAACAGTAACCATGTCAAAATCCTGATCTAAGAACTCTCCTCTCCCAACTGTAACAACCACGGTTTCATTTTGAGAATCATAAACCGTGTTCAAAACAGGCATAGGAATATCTGAACTTAAATTTCCTTCTACAAGACTTGGCGAAAAAAGGCTAGAAGCAGTAGAGGACAGCGGAAAATAAATTAAAGCCGCTAACATGATTAAACCTAAGATTTTATAGCTATTCACCATATACACCTAATGTAAAATAAAAGAGGATAGATACTAAAAGAAGTTGCCGTTTAACTCCTCCTCAATAGTCTCGGCAGTAGTGGAAACTGTACCTTCACCTCCCGACCCAACAATTCCTCCCGCAATCTCAGCTACCTCTCCATCCCTAAAGAAGAGTGGTCCTCCTGAATCTCCTTCTTTCACATTTTGAGATGTTTCTACCGATTTTACATCTCCCCAAAAAGTTTCACCTACTCTCACTATGTATCCATCATCACGACAAGATGAACGTCCCTGCCTATCAAGTCGGAAATACGCATTCCCCACATTATTTTTAAGCTCTTCATCAGTTATAATCCCCGCAACCTCTAAATCCGTAGTATCTGAGTAATCAGGAGAGACAATTGTCCCTATAGGTTCAGAAGTCATTTGGATAAATGCACAATCAATATCCCCATTTTTATGGTAATCTTCAGAGAGTCCAAGAAATTCATTACTTTCTGCATCTTGTTCGACGACTATATTATTTGCTCCTACAATGTGACCTGCTGTAACCAAACCCTCTCCGTATTGATCTGAATAGAAAGCTGCATTCGTAGTTCCCTCACTGCCTCCTGCTTCTATAGGAATAGCCCCTGCTGGAGGATTAATTGCACTATCTAATTCTCCGCCACATGCATTCTCAAGTTCCTCCTCAACGACATCAAGCGGAATATAATCTCTTTGAGCAGAATAATGGCCTCCGCTGATTTCTCCAGTTAAAACAGTGGGGAGTGCATCCTCAACTTCCTGTCTTGAAACCTCAGAGTTCTCCGCAACTATAGCCTCAACTCCAAAATCGGTAGGGCTTTCCTCATTGTAGGTGAAAGCCAGGCCTACATTATCTTCGCTATATTTACCCAGTAACTCTTTACCGGTCTTTCTTAAAGCATCCAAAGCTGTTTCCCTTCGTTCCCATTCCTCTCTATCTATAGTGTCGTATAC
>JBDGSH010000034.1:0-2700 GCA_042217665.1 Candidatus Nanohaloarchaea archaeon | reverse complement strand
AAAATGTCTCGGTTATACACTGTGCGGGTATCGCAGCCTCCTTGTTTCTGGCCTTGTTGAGAAACCTGTAGGCTTTCTCGTGTTTTTCTTCTGCGTCTCTGTTAAGCGCATAGATGAGGATGTTTGAATCAATCACGAATCTATCTTTCATGGAGATTCTCCCTCTCAAAATCGATCTCTCCTAGTTCAATGCCTTCTTCCATGATTTCCTGCCATTCCCGTTTCTCTCTGTCTTTCTGCTGTAACCAGTTCTCCAAGGCTTCAGAGACTGCGTCGCCCATAGCTCCCTTCGGATTTCCCAGCTCTTCCAGCTTCTCTCTAAACCTTTCCTCAACACTGTCATCGATCGAAACGGTTACAACGCCCACGAAAAACACCTATCTAAATATTTAGAGCTTTAATTATTTAAACATTCAGCTGCCTGTGGAGGAGTAGTTCGATAAACCGAACTTCCAGAACCGGTACGCAACCAGGTAGAAAACCGGTCCCGCGAACAGGGTTACGATTTGCCAAACTTCCCAGCCAGGTTTTCCGATTAGCAGGGTGACGGGGAAGAACGACGCGAAAGCTAGAGGTACGAGAGTAGTAAGCAGGGCCTGAAGCGGGACGCTGTAGATTCCGAACGGATATTTTCTGAAGTCTGTAAGGTTGAATACCAGCCACATCGCGGAGCGGCTCCTGCCGGTCCAGAAAGCGGTGGACGCAAAAAGTAGAAAGATGCCTGCGAAGATCATGACGCCGCTGAAAACCGCTAGGAAAGTGTAGACGATTTTTACGAGAGTTAGGTTTATTGAAAGCTGTGATGCTGCGTAAATTATCAGGGCGGCGTTAGCAATGAACTTGGATATGTTGTCGTCGGAGACTCCGTCAGCGTAGACCTGGAACAACGGGTTCAAAGGCCTGACCAGCAGTCTGTCCATCTTTCCTTTGACTATGTATTTTCTGCCCAGCATATAGATGTTGAACAGGAAGATGTGATGCAGGTTCATGACGAAGCCTCCGAACCCTGCGAGAAGCAGCAGCTGGTTGAACGTCCAGCCGTTGATACTTTCAACCCTTGTGAAGATCAAGGTGAGGAACGCCAGCGAAACAATTAGAGAGGTCAGTTGCGATGTCAAACCCAGCAGAAAATCGGTTTTGTAGACCAGCCGCGTCTTCAGGTACTGGACGAAGTACTGCAGGTAGATTCTCAGGTGTTTCTTCATCTTCATTTCTTATCCGCCCTGTACTGTCAGTTTTTTCCTGGCTTTTCGCCAAAGCAGCTCCGAAACTATGAATAAAATGATTATCCAGAACACCTGTTTCAGCAGCGTCCCTGTCACCGGAGCTGAAGGATTCATGAAGATAGTTATCGGGCCGTCAACCATGGCCTGAAACGGCAGCAGAGAGAAGATACCGGCTAAAGGCGGTGGCAGAAGGTAAAGCGGGAAGTATACTCCGGAGAACAGTCTTTGAACATTGTTTCTCATCATTCTGAGGCTCCAGCCGATCTTAGTCCAGAAAATCAGCATTGAAACACTGTAAGACAGCATGAAAACCATGTTGAAGCTTAGGAAAACGCTTAACACGAACCAGAGAAATCTTATCATTCCAGGAAAGTCTACTCCCAGGAAAATAATGCCGGTCAGGAGGAGCGGTACGCCGACAAAAACCGTGTTGAAGACCGCTATGCCAAGTAGATGGAAATAGGTCTGTGAACGCAGCGATATCGGTCGTTTAAGCTCGTTGACGATCGTTCCCTGCTGTATTTTGCCGCTTAACAGTTTTTCGGCGTTCATAAACACCGAGCTGGAGATCACCTGTCCCAGCATGATGTATGAGATCACTTTGTCGACTCCTCCGGTCAGAGATCCTGAAGCAGCTATAGAGCTCCAGACGGCGTACATCAAAACCAGAAAAATTACTGAGTTCAAAAGAGAGGATACAGCGTCCAGTCTGTACGCAAAAAACGTTCTGAAACCCATTTTGACGAATTCAGGGTATTTTTTCAGGTTCATTCCTGTTCAAGCCCTTCGTTGTAGATTTTTTTCACCACTGACTCGATATCCGGTTCCTTGATCTCAAAGTCGATCACGTCGTGGCTCTCCAGCACTTCCTGCATCAGGTCAGAGGCTGAAAGCTTTTCACGGTCGAACACAACCTCTACACGACTATTATCCTGTTCAACGTTTTGTACTCCCTTAAGTTCCAGTTCAAACTCTTCTCCGTCACGTATATCCAGGATCAGTCTTCTCGATGTAAACCTGTTCACCAGCGAGTCCAGTTCTCCATCGTAAATCTTCCTGCCTTCATCCAGAACGACGATACGGTTGCAGAGATCTTCTATGTCGTTGATATCGTGTGTGGTCAGCATTACGGTGATATCTTTCTCCTGGTTCATCTTTCGTATGAAGTCTCTGATACGCTCCTTGACCGCTACGTCAAGGCCTATAGTCGGTTCGTCCAGGTAGACGATCTTCGGATGATGTAGAAAGGCAGCGGCCAGTTCGCACCGCATTTTCTGGCCTAACGAAAGCTTTCTCACCGGCTGACTCCAGAACTCGCTTAACTGAAGAACTTCGTCAAACTCTTCGATTCTCTCCTCGTATGCCTTATCTTCAACCTCGTATATCTCCTTCAACAGTTTGAACGATTCTTTTACCGGTAGATCCCACCAGAGCTGGGTTTTCTGGCCGAATACGACGCCGATGTTCATCGCGT
>JBDGSH010000033.1:0-6277 GCA_042217665.1 Candidatus Nanohaloarchaea archaeon | reverse complement strand
GGCACGTCCAGAACATTACAGATGTCGGTCACTTGACGGATGACGGCGACCAGGGAGAGGACAAGGTTGAGAAACGGGCCAGGGAAATGGGTTTGGAGCCGATGGAACTGGTTGAGGATCAGATTCAGCGTTACTTTGAGGATACTCAGGCCTTGAACGTTCAGCGGCAGGATATTGTTCCCCGCGCCACCGGCCATATCAACGAGATGATCAATTATGTCCAGGAGATCGTTGATAACGGTTACGCGTACGAGGTTGATGGAAATATTTACTTTGATGTTGAGGCCTTTGCCGAGGATTATCCTTACGGTGAGATGGCTAACAAGGATATCGAGGAGTTGAAGGAGGAGGCCAGGAGCCGTGTGGAGCCTGACGAAAACAAGAAGAACCAGTTCGACTTCGCGTTATGGTTGAACGCGGATGATTCTCACTTGATGAAGTGGAACGCCAGGTTCGAGGTTGAAGACGAAGTACTGGAGGTTGAAGGTTATCCAGGATGGCATATCGAGTGCTCGGTGATGAGCCAGAAGTACCTGGGTGACGAGTTCGATATTCACTCAGGAGGGAAAGACCATATATTCCCTCATCACCCGAACGAGAGAGCGCAGTGCCACGCAGCTACGGGAAAAGGCCAGGCCCGTTACTGGCTTCACAACGAGTTCATCCAGGTTGAAGGCGAGAAAATGAGCAAGTCCAAAGGCAATTTCTACACTGTCAGAGAACTGATTGAAGACGGATTCTCCGGAGACGCAATCCGGCTTTACCTTTTGAGCAGCCATTACAGATCGGAGACCAATTTCTCCAGGGAAGGCCTTGAAAAGGCCGAGAAAGAGCTTCAGCGAGTCAGGAGAACAGTTCAGAAGATCGGTTACGATGAAGAGTTCGAGGGAAACCATGACTTTGGAAGGCCTGGAGAGGATGAAGGAGGCTACGTCCAGGAGTTCGAGGAGATCATGGATGACGATCTGAATACTGCGAAGGCCAAGCAGTTCCTGATGGAGGTGGTCTCCGAAGCCAACAAAGCCCTGAAGGAGAATCCGGAAGAGGAGAAGGAGAGTCTTGAGGCTGTCGGTTATGGAAATTTCCTGGTAGAGGCCTTCAACGTTCTCGGAGTCGATGTAAGGCCTGATGTTTCCAGAGAGGAAGAGGGAATGGCTGATCTGTTGATGGAGTTGAGAGACAATGCCCGTGAAGAAGAGGACTGGGGCACATCGGACTTTATCCGTGACCGGCTTCAAAGCCTTGGTTTCGAGGTTGAAGACACTGAGGAAGGAAGCATCTGGCTGAAGTAAGGCCTTTAACTTATCTTTTCTATTTTTCTCAACGGTCTTCAGTTTAAAATAGAAGCCCTGTAATAGAATGAATAGGTTTGAAGGCTGTGGAAGCCCTCTGTTTTATTCCTGTTCTCTTTTCTTTCGTTTCTCCTGTTTGTGGTTGGTGTCGTCGTTGAATATTTCGTCGGCTCTGTCTTCTGGAATTCCGAGCATTTCCTTCGCTTTGTTTAACTGTTTGCGTACGTCTTCGTCGTTTCTACCCATGGTATTCTTTCTTGGTTTGCTCGTTTTAAACAGTTTTTACTCGTGCTGTTTCACCAGCTGTTTGAACTCTTCTTTGAACTCTTCAAAGTACTTCTCCGGCATCGAGGCCCCGGCTGCCTTCCTGTGGCCTCCTGCCTCTGCGCCTTCACTTACTGCTTTCTCCGGAAGAGCTTTCTGAAGTAGTTTCCCGAGATCTACTCTTCCGCTCTGACATCTCGCCGAGATATTGACTTCGGGATCTCTCTGGACCACGAGGTGGATCCACTCCGGTGTCTTGGTTGACATGTTGGTAGCGATCGATGAAGTGATGTGGAAGTCGGAGTCCAGCTCGAAGACTATGATTCTCTGCTCCCTGTCAATCTCTCTTTCCTCCTCGTAATCCTTCATAACCCTGTTGAACTCGTCCTGCATCTCCAGGTATACTTCGTAGACCTGGCGGTACTCCTCCTGGGCCTCCAGCTCTTTCAAATCGTTTGACTTCATCAAGGCCCTGTACGCAAGCTTTGCGAAGTGCGCGGAGTCACGGTACGGCTTGATGTTCAGAACCGAGGAGTAACGTCCGTACTCGCAGTTTTTAGCCAGTTGTTGCTGTGAAAGCTCTTCAGGGAAGAACTCCTTGTAGTCCTCCTTCAGTTCCTGGAAAAGGCCTGGGCATGAATCAACGCCGAAGTCCTGTATGACTCCGAGGCCTGCGATCCATTTTACCTGTTCCCTGATCCCGAACTCTTCCGCTATATCAAGTGCGAGCTTGCTGCAGGGAACGTATACGTCTTCGTTGTACTGTCTCGGGTTGACGAACGGGACATCCGGCACTCTTCCAAAGCTGTGGTGGTCAACCACCAGGACATCCTGATCCCTGTTCAGGTCCTCCAGTTCGTCGGCGCCGAGGTTGAAGTCCAGCACGATAAGCTTGTCAGCGTCCTCCAGCTTTCTATGGTCTTTCTCCGATAAATGGTACGCTCTCTCCGCAGGGATCGATACCTCGTCAGCTGGGCGGCCTCTCACCTTTTCAAGAACTTTCGAGACTATAACCGAGCTTGAAGTACCATCCATATCCCAGTGATGGATGGTAACCACTCGATCCTCTTCCTCGATACCTTTAATGAAATCTACAGCAGGCCCTGTATTTTCGAAAGTCATAAATCAGGATTTCTCTAAAAATCATTTTAATATAGGGGATGCAGTTGAGTCTTAACCCAAATTTTTTAACAATTAATCATGCAGACGCTTATATGGACACACGAGAGCAGATAATGGAAGAGAAGATCCCAAACAGAAAAGTAGTAGCTAATCCTGACGAAGGCATCAATGCACACTCAAATAGCTGTCAAAACACTATAACAGGAAATATAGACTGCTAGGGAGCACAATCTTTTTCTTATTCTTTTTTTGAAATTGATAGTACGCTCGGCAATTCTGGATCCTTAACTCTGCATAACATATATCCTATACCTGATAGACCCTCCATAAACACAGGATTGTGTAATTGATCTCCATGCGCCTTCAAAGAGTAATGACCGGTTTTTTGCTTATGTTGGATTAGTCCATTAAGTAAATCTTGTACCAAGAACCTTTTTTCCACCAAGTCTTTTTCGTACAAATGTAAAATTAGATCTATCTTACCTGCTTTTCCATGACACAAAATATCTAACCCCTTATCCTCAAAACCAACACTATCTATTGAAATATAATCAACTTCTTGATTCCTGCCTAATAGTTGATAAGACTTAAAGATTGCTAAAAGTATTCCTGATCTTCCTGTGCACCACGCATCCATGAACTCGTCTTTACCCTTCCTAAGATCAGGCCAATTCATACGGCCGTAATTAAAATAATCCCTAATCTCCTCAAGCATTGAATTTGCAAGTCTCCTGTACCTCATCGTACCCGTTTTTGCATATAACTCAGCTAAAACATAAACAACACCCGCGCTACCGTGGGCGAAGCCTAACTGCTCCATAAAAATCTCAGATTGGCCCTCTCTCAAGAAAGAAACTAATTCATCCCCTGATCTCTCTGCCTTTCTCAAAAAATTAGGGTCATCTGTCTCTTCGTACAACCTTAAGTACGATAATGTCAACCCAGCGAGACCTGTCCAAAGATCGTAATCATCATAGTCAGAAATTTGATTATTACTTATCGAAAGAGCTAATTCTTCCAAATCATCTCTAAGATCCTCATCTAATAATTGCGATAAAATTATACCAGAATATATTTGGGCAGCCCTACCCGATGCCAAACTTAAATCAAGATTTTGAGAATCCGTCGAGAGCCTCTTATTCTCTTTCCAAACGCTTAAAGCCTTCTTCTTTGCAGTTTCGTTCCCAAATAGGCTATAATAATAAGCATAAAATACTGCTATTCCTTCCTTTCCTCTATGTAGGCCATACTTTGTAGAGGTTATATCTAACCCCTCCTCACCAATATAGTACTTCCAAGATAAACTCTCTCCATCAACCTCTAAATTTGTGACTTTTAGATATATATCCCTTATAAGATTATTTATAGCTAAATTATTACTCATGCCTCTATCATTCTTAGGAATGAAATCAAGCACCCCTGTCTTACCAGTAAAAGCCAGCTCTAAAATCTCTATATTCTTCTCTATTTCTGGGATATCCATATCCTTAACATAATCTTTTACCTCTCCAATAACATCAAGCTCTAGCCCAGTTAAAATACGATCTTTCTCAATATAAATTCTCCCATCCGAAGTCCTATACTCTATTCTAGGGACATCTAGATTCATAACAGAAGAAACTTCATAAGACAATAAGTCCGGACGCAAGATATGATGATCTTCACTTAACTTCGAAGATAACTCTCTATAGGAAACAGTAGATTCAACAGAGTCCATAAGTTTATCAGGCTGAGTTAAAACTTTGATTAAGGACTTATACGCTCGAGTATGCCTAAAAACAACTCTAGTTCTAATATCAGCGTCATCAAGAAACCTATCCATGAACTCATCTTCATTTATCGCAATAACCTGAGCAGTAGCCTGATAACCTAGAATTATTTCATTATAGAATTCAGAAGGATAAAATATATCTTCCCCTATACAAGGCAAATTTGAGCTATTAACACCTTTAACCTGCTCCTGAACGCGCTCAATTTTCATATTTGTCTCATTAACATTCTTCCATTTAATATCCGAATAACCTTTCTCTATAGGAATTTCAGGTTTCTCAAAACCAGCTATACCTCCTAAAACATTATCCCCATCTCTTGGCAGTAATTCCGTCCTTAATACTCTATTTCTTTTCCCAGCCTCACTATCAACACCTTTAATAACTTCTTGAACATTAAACGGATGAAGAATAGTTTCAACATCAATAAGCAAAGGTGCACTGCCTTTTGCAATAACATTCTCAAAATGCAGATCGGTAGCCTTTAATACAGAGGATATCGCAATTATGGAGCCTACCTTTTTATAGTAGGATTTCACCTCATCCTGAGAAGAACAATCTTTACTTTCCACGAAATCCACCCAACCATAACCTTCTTTCTCTAACACTTCAATAGAAGGCAAGCTATAATCAAGTTTATCAGAAGCCCACTTCTGAATATCATAATAAAACGACAGAGAACTAACGCTCCTAGGCTTATAGACAAATGAATCTCCACTAGAAGTATGGACTATAGAAACGGACTTACCACCATCGTGAGTATCCCCTCTACTAAATTCAATCTCCTCAATTTGTGAATCAGGAGATACACCAAAGGCAGCTACAATATCCTCCCAATCTTTGACCAGCCTATTATGAAACTGCCTGATAAACCTCTTCCAGTTAAGGGAGATCTTCCCGATATAAAAAATCACCATAGGATATGTCCTTAAAAACTCAATAATATTTTCTTTTTCTACAAAATCTCTTACAAATTTCTTATAACCGTTATCACTACCCTTCTCTTCTTTATAGAGTTCAAATTCAACATAGAGCGCCTCTGCCAAAACTTCTGTGAACTCTCCTAATAAAGCAGAGACCATAGAGGAATGGACCTTGTCCCCAAACTTATCAAACCCATCTATCTCTACCACCTCCTCTACTATTTCTTTGGCTAAAGCTCTAGAAATTTGAGAAAAGGGAACATCCTTATTACTAAAGTCAAACTCTTTATCGCCTCTACTTACAGAAATAAAGTGCTCCACAATCTGAGCCCATTCTGGTAAATATACATCATCAGGCCATTTATCCAACTTTAGTGCCTTAACTACATACCCATTATCCTCTCGGTCTCCTAATTGCGAAACTATATTACCAGAAGCCTTTAACTCGTTAAATTTATCTAATTCCTCACCTTTTAGATCATTTATGGACTTTATATCAACACTGCTTTTATTCAGTGCCCTCACTCTATTCTCTAGTGGTGCGGCCTTCCAAGCCAACCTTCTCTTCATCTCCCCCTTCAATAAATTGACCTCTCCTAAGACTTTCTGAAACTATACTTGATTTTATTGCCCTTAAGCTCAACTTCTCCTGAATAAGAGTACTTTATCTCCCCAAAAGATACATCAGATAAATTAATTCTATTTTTAAGTCTATCTATATTCTTCTTCAAGGGTTCTATGTCCCCCTTGAAGGATAAATCAACGCGGTCCTCTACTTCAAGGCCTGCCTCCTTTCTCTCCTGTTGTATTGCTCTCACGGCCTCGCTGACCAGAGATTCATTGATTATCTCCTCGGTTCTTTCATCGTCTATGTAGACTGTGCCGGATGAGAACTCTTCTCCGTCTT
>JBDGSH010000032.1:0-5860 GCA_042217665.1 Candidatus Nanohaloarchaea archaeon | reverse complement strand
GTTTGAGGATGAGGAGTATCGACTGGTTCAGAAGCTTTCCGAGTTCCCTGAGAAGGTTGAGGCCGCGGCGGAAAGCAGGGATCCGGCGAAGCTTGCGAACTTTCTTTCCGAGCTGTGTGAAGAGTTCAACAGCTTTTACCACAGCTGTCAGGTCGTCGGCGTTGAAGAGAAGACGGAGAAGCGGCGTTTGAGGCTAGTTGAAGAGTTTGTCAAGGTGTCGGATCAGGGCCTTGAGTTGCTTGGTATTGAGCCTTTGGAGGAGATGTAGCGAAGGCGGTTTTCTTATTAACAGGGATACCTAATTTTAATTAGCTATGTCGATTCTGGCCAGTATCAGGCAAAAGTTCGGAGGAGCAGAAGAAGACTCGAGAGGCCTGGCTTTCGAGGCAAACAGCAATATCGACTTCACGCTCAACGACAAGAAGGATGTGAAGATAACTTCTAAAATAGAGAAGCTGGCGGACGTCGACGTCAAATACCCGCTTTTAAAACCTTTTACGTACGCACATGTAATCTGGGACGAAGAAAATAAAGAACTAGTCTATAAAGTCCAGGAACCGACCCTGGAGGACGAAGACAAACAGCTTTTCAACAAGATAAAAGAGAACCTACAGGAGAAGATCGATGTGTCGCTCAGTTCCATGCAGGGTCGGGAGAAAATCGTTCAATACCTTGAAGACCGGGTAAACGATGTCTTGATAGAGCTCGGAATAGAAATATCCGAGGAACAACACGATAAAATTCTCTACTATCTTTACAGAGACTTTGTCGGCCTGGGAAAGATCGAACCGTTTATGCACGACCCCTACATTGAGGACCTAGGCTGCGACGGTACAGGAACCCCTATATTCGCGGTTCACTCCGAGTTTGGCTCGGTAAAGACGAACGTTGTCTACGAAGAAAAAGAAGATCTGGAGAACGTAGTGATCAAGCTGGCGGAAAGATGCGGTAAATATGTTTCCTACGCAAATCCGCTGCTTGACGGCGCACTGCCCGACGGATCACGTGTAAACGCTTCGCTGACAGAAGATGTAACCGCTCACGGACCAACATTCTCCATAAGAAAGTTCCAGGACACTCCATTCTCCGCTATCGACATGCTGGACCTTGGAACCGCCGATCCGGAACTGATGGCCTACCTCTGGCTCTGTCAGCAGTACAAACAGTCAATACTTGTATGCGGAGGAACAGCAACCGGTAAAACATCATTTTTGAACTCAGTCATCTCTTTCCTGCCGCCTGAAGACAAGATAGTCTCTATTGAAGACACAAGAGAGCTTCAACTGCCTCACGAGAACTGGATCCCTTCCGTTACTCGTTCAATGTTTGGAGAGTCGGACCAAGGCGATGTAGACATGGATCAGCTGCTGAAAGAGTCTTTCCGCCAAAACCCGGACTACGTAGTAGTCGGAGAGGTAAGAGGAGAGGAAGCATCCGTTCTCTTTCAGGGAATGTCCTCAGGACACCCTTCAATGGGTACAATGCACGCTTCCTCGCCAAATGCTGTAGTAAAACGTCTTATCACGCCGCCGATTTCTCTTTCACCCTCGTTGATTGAAGCAATCGACCTATTCGTTATTATGACACACGCAAAAGGCGTTGAGGAAAATGCGAGAAGAGTGAAGAGTGTTCACGAGCTCCAGAAAGCTGTAGGTGAATCAGCTACGGCTAGAACCAATGAAGCGTTTTCATGGACTGCGATAGACGACTCCTTTGACAAGAAAGGCGAACCGTATCTGTTCGACGAGATAAGCAAAGATTTCGGGATTTCCAAGTCAAAGCTTCACGAAGAAATGGAGAAAAGAACTAAGATTCTCGAATGGCTGCAGGAACAGGGAGTAAAGGATTTCCATACGGTTTCAGACGTTATAGCAGAGTACTACAAAAACAAAGATGATGTCATGAAGATGGTGAACGCTGATGAGGGTGAGAGCTCGCTTGATGAAATCCTGGAGGCGGAAGAGCAGATCGATATCTCTCCTGACAGAAGTTCGGAAGAGGAGCTGGAGGAAGAACTTGAGCAGGAAATGGAAAATGAAATTAAGGGAGATCTGCCTCCTGAAAAAAAGAAAAAGAAGGAGAAAAATCCTGTAGAAGAGTTGGAGCAAAAGTTAAAAGGGGAGAGACAGAAAATTGAGAGCATTAGATCCAGGACGGAGGAAGAGAGAAGCTCTGACCCATTTAATGATTCAAAATCTGTTAACGAAAACCCGTTTGAGTCAGGATGAAGAAGATCAAAACCGGTATAAGGAACTTGGATAAGCTTTTAGGCGGTGGAATACCGAAAGGAGCTACAGTACTGGTCAAAGGAGCTCCAGGAACGGGAAAGACTAACATAGGCCTCGAGTTCCTGTTAAAAGGCGCCGAAAAAGGACAAAATGGATTATTTGTGTCGTTCCAGGAAAACAAAGAAGAAATACTAAACTATACCAGCTTTAAATGGAACATAGAAAACACTGCGAACACGGAAAAACTTAACTTCAGAAAACTGGACCCCTACAGAAGTGGAGAAGTCCCTGAAATGGTTAGAGGCTCTCTAAAGGAAAATAGCGCGGAGAGAGCTGTGCTGGACCCTGTCACCGACCTGGACCTCTACCTAGACTCCCGAAAAGATATCAGAAAAAACCTTCTTTCGCTGGAAAGAGAGTTCAAAGAGCGTAACGTTACATCCTTACTGATAGCAGAGAACGAAGAAGCAACAGAAATCGAAGAAGAAATAGCAGACGGCATAATAGAGCTGGAACAGAGAAAAAAAGACGGAAAAATTCAGAAAACAATCTACGTCAGAAAACTTAGAGGATCAGACTACGTAAAAGGAGTTCACAGCTACAGCTTCGATGAAAACGGTATGAAAGTGGAATGAGCTCCAACCCCTTCAACTCAAACGCTTTCTCCAGAATAAAACAGGCCTTAAAGACAGACAACGTTAACGCTGCCGCCAACGCTCTCTTCGGTCCTACAGTCGACAAATACGGCAAATACTTCGAAGAAATCAAAGAAGACCTGAATAAAGCAGATATGGATGTTCTATACAGAACATACATCTCAAAGATGTTTCTATACTCGCTAACCGGGTTTTTCACAGGTTTAATAGGAGGCTCGATCTATGTCCTAGTTCAACAGCCGCCGCTCCTATACGCTGTACGCTACGTTATAGGTATTCCATTCGCTGTAGCGCTAGCTATATTCGGTTTCCTGTACCTTAACCCGTCAAGAAAAGCCAGAAAACGCAAAATGAGCATAGACCAGAACCTGCCGTTCGCGTTAAACCATCTAGGAGCTATTGCGACATCAGGAATCCCGCCAGAGTCCATGTTCCAGTTACTGACCACTTTCGACGAATACGGCGCTATATCAGACGAGGCAGAAGAAATAACTCGACGAGTAAACGTTTTTGGGGAAGACCTAACAACCGCATTAAAATCCGTGGCGGACAAGTCCCCAAGCGACGACTGGGCAGAAGTACTGTATGGAATTGTCTCTACAGTAGAGACAGGCGGCGACCTAGAGTCCTACATACAGGAAAAAGCCGATGAAGCGCTTTTCGAGTTCAACATGCAAAGGCAAAAACAGATAGAAAAATTAAGTACGTATGCTTCTTTCTACACCGCCATACTTATCGCTGCACCAGTTTTCCTGGTGGTAATTCTCTCCGTGATGAATCTGTTGGGAGGGCAGATCGCCGGATTCTCGATTCGAAACCTGATGTGGACCGGAGTCCATATTATAATACCTGCGATAAACGCTTTATTCGTAGCATTCCTGGTGATAGCCGTTGACTGACTTAGACAAGAAAAGCCTGAAGCTGAAAATTAGAAACTTCTGGAGAGAACACGAGAAACTGATTCTGCTGCTTTCAATCTCCTTCATCACAGGTGTAGCGCTCGCAAGTATCAACTACATAAATTACCGGGACACATTAAGCAAGTTTCAGCTGGAGGAACCTATTAAGATCACAAACCAGAAAGACGCGGAGTTTACATTTAACTTGAAACGTCCTGACTTCCAGCAACAGGCCAGAATCAAGCTTAAGATCAATAACGTAGTGGAAACACCTCTACAGGTCTATATAAACGGTCAAAGGCTTGAACAGGTCACAGGTCGATCCGCTACCATAACAGTCTCGCCAGACCAGCTTGAAACCTCTAACACAGTCAGAGTAACCCGTGTAGGTCTAGGATTCGAAGACCAGAAACTGATTAAGGCGAAAGTTACCTCAAAGACCCGCTTTCAACAATTAATGTTCGTGATCCTCAATCTGGTCTCTATACTGCTTGTAGCTGCTCCTATAATGCACTACAAGTACAGAGAGTACCAGAGAAGAAAAGAGATGGAGGACAAGTTCCCAGAGTTTCTTAGAGACGTTGTGGAAGGTACAAGAGCAGGAATGTCGCTACCACAAGCAATTCAAAACACTGAATCCAACAGCTACGGTGCTTTAAGCCCTAAAATTGAAAAAATGAATGCTCAGCTTGACTGGGGTATACCGTTTGAGGATGTTCTAAATAACTTCGGCGAAGAGACAGGTTCTGATCTGATAAAACGGAGCGTAGACACGATTATACAGGCCTACTCTTCCGGAGGCGACATCCAACAGGTCCTGGAATCCGTAGGAGAAAATATCAGAACGATTAAACAGTTAAAGGAGAAGAGAGAATCCCAGCTCTACGGAGAAATGGTTACAGGCTACGTAGTATTCTTCATCTTCATCGGAATCCTTGTAGCGTTAACAAACTTCCTGCTTCCCAACCTGGCGGAAGCTCAACAGTCCCTAGGAGGAGGCGGAGGTATAGGCATCTCAGGGTTTGGAGGCTTCGGCGGAAGCGGTACAAGCCTTCAGGAAAACATTACGCTCTACAAATCATGGTTTAAACGTCTCGTGTACATCCAAGCTATATTTTCCGGTCTAATAATCGGCAAGCTTTCCGAGGGAGAGCTAAGAGCCGGTTTTAAACATATGGCGATACTCTTCGCGCTGGGATACCTAGCGATCACGTTCTTCCTATAAGCCCATAGCTTAAAAACTCCCGACACCCCATTTAAGTTATGACGAAAAAAGGTATATCTCCTATAATAAGTGCCGTCTTACTTGTTGCCGTAGTGATAGGAGTTGTATCTGTCTACTCGGGCTGGGCTCCAAACCTTGTAAAGCAGTTGACTCAAAAAACAGAGAACCAGACACTTAACAAGATCAACTGCGACAAAGGAGCCTTAAACATAATATCCGCAACCTACAACAGTTCAAGCTTAGAAGTCGCAGTCCGGAACTCAGGCTCATCCGGCCTACCTGGAGTAATCGTAGCGGCATTCGGAGGCGACGGATCACTACTAGGACAGAACACAGATCTAAACCTGACAAGAGGAAGCCTGAACTCAACCACTCTAACCGGACTACCGACAGAACCATCCTACGTCGAAGCATTTTCAACAAGCTGCGGCTCAATAACCGACAGAATGGATCAAATCAACTGAAGCTTCAATGAAAGGTATCTCCAACGTAATCAGCTCAGTGCTGATACTCGCCCTCCTAGTCAGCATAGCAGGGATCTACGCAAAGTGGGCGCCCGCTTTCTCAGAAAAAGCAGCTACAGAAGTCGCATCCAACGTACAAAGCAATATAAAATGCAGAAACGCAGGAATATCGCTGGAAAACGCTTCATACGACCTCTCAGGCAACCTGCTCGAATACAGGATTCGAAACACGGGAACAATACGTCTCTCCGACGACATACATCTATACACTCTTACAGACTCCAGCACCACAAACAAAACAGTTATACCGGAGCTCTCAGTCGGAGAAACCTACATAGGATCATTCAAAGTCCAGAAAACACCGGACCTATTGGTCGCCAGCAGCAAA
>JBDGSH010000031.1:0-2275 GCA_042217665.1 Candidatus Nanohaloarchaea archaeon | reverse complement strand
GGAAGGATATTTTAACGAGCTTAGGTCTTCTGGACTTGACTATGGAAGTTATTCCAAGGGACATTCAGAACCATATCAGGGCGAAAAGAGATGTCTGGGATAAGATTGACTGGAGTAATACTAAGGCCTTTGCTACCGGAGGTTATGTAGGCCAGATCTATATCAATACTGAGGAGTATCCTGAAGGCCCTGTTCCTGAGGAAGAGTACGATCAGGTAACGGATGAGATAATTGAAAAGCTGAAGCAGCTTGAAGATCCTGAGACAGGTGAAAAAGTTGTTGACCAGGTCTGGAAGAAGGAAGAGATTTACAGAGAAGAGCTTGCGGATAGAGCTCCTGATATAATGTTTTACCCTAAGGATATGGCCTATAAAGTGAATGATGGTTTCCATGGCAAGGTTTTCGATGAATCTGTCCCTAAGGGTTCCCACGGTCTTAACGGTGTAGTCCTAGGTCGAGGACCTGATATCAAGGAAGGGGCTGAAGTTGATCTTCACTTGACTGATATGGCGCCTACTTTACTGCACCTGATGGGTGAAGAGGTTCCCGAGGATATGGATGGAGAGGTCAGGAAAGAGATCTTCAAGGAGGGATCTGAACCTAAGAAGAGAGAAGTTGAGTATACTTCTAAGGAGTTGGAAGGCTTGGATTTCTAGTAGGTTTGAAAAACATCGCCTGAACTTATTTTGATATGGTAAATGTTGATATAGATGATCAAAAATACGAGGTCCTTGAGGTCCGTGCGAAGGAGAAATGTTTTGACGACACTGAGGAGTATATAGACCATCTCCTGTCTCAGATTGTAGAGAAGATTGGCAAAGAGAAGTCTTCGGTCTCTGACGAGGAAGAGGAGGAAGTGAAGAAAAAGCTTGAAGAGCTCGGCTACATGTAGTTTTTATCTTATTACCAGATCTGCTATAACCTCAGCTCTTTCTTCCATATCTATTTTTCTTCCGGCACCTACTATTATATCGCGGTCTTGTTCTTTTATTCCGCCCGTAAGCACTACAGTAACAACATAGATCAGACCGAACGCTATAACCCCTGGTATTAGGGTCCAGAGAGGTGTAACTGGTTTGAAGAGCTTGATGCCTCCGTAAGTTATAACAAGGGCTATAATTGATGAGGCGAATATAGGTAGAAGGCCTGTGTGGAATGTGTGTATTCCTTCCTCGTAGTATCCTTCTACTGCTCCCGCAAAGTTTCCTATTAGGCTGGAAGCAATTGAGGCGTAGGCCGCACCTATGATTCCTAGCATAGGTATCAGTGCAAAGTTTATCGCCACGTTGGCGCCTGTCGTAAATACGCTGTTGTACATAGAGTACCTCTGGTTGTCGGTGCTTTTCAACAGCGTTCCTGTCGGACCTACTAAACTACCGGCGAACATTCCTGCGGATAGGATTCTCAAAGTGTTTGCAGCCGCGAGGTATTCTTTTCCAAAGGTTAAATGGAGTATCTCTTCTGGGAAAAGCGCCATAAGCAGGAATGCAGGCGTTATGAACATCAGAACCCATCTGGTATTCGTCTGGTATAGTTTATGCATATCTTCTTTCTTTCCTCTGTCATAGAGCCGACTCATTATAGGAAAGGCTATAGTGGTGGTTGCACCCATGAAAATCGTCAGTGCCTGGGCCAGCGGGAATGCTGCGTTGTAGATTCCAACTGAGGAGCCACTTCCTGTGAAGAATCCGATCATGATAGAGTCTGTCCAGCTCAGGACGAATCCCATGAGGCCTGAGAAGAAAAGAGGCCATGAGTAGCCGATTATTTTCCGGGAGTTAGTATCCTCTGGTAACCCGATATCAAAATGGGTTCGCAAGTAGTAAACAGCCAATATTACAGAGGTGATTACAGACAACGTGAATCCCCAGGTAACTCCCCATAAGCCTAAACCCAGTGCAAGAGCTACTATTCCGGAAACCAATTTGAAGAGGTTCTGGTAGATCTGGTTTACGTATACCTGGTACCTAATTTTCTCTCTAGCCTGGAAAACCGAGGTCAAGCTAGAACTGAGCACTCCGAAAGGCACTCCAATAGCCATTATCTTTATTACAGGAACAAGTTCTGCGCTCTGGTTAGCTAGAGAAGCTAGTTCTCCTGCGAAGAAAAATATAATTACGCTTGCGACTATCGATAGAGGCATACTAACTCTTAACGCTGAAAACAGGTATCTGGAAGTCCTCTCTTTATCTTCAGGTACGTATCTTGTGATCGCTTCATCGACTGAGATGTTGGAAATGTTCTGAGCCAAGAAGAATGAGGCGATCCCTAGAGT
>JBDGSH010000030.1:0-11807 GCA_042217665.1 Candidatus Nanohaloarchaea archaeon | reverse complement strand
GAAAACTATCTAGAAGAAGTAGAAGTCGAGTCAAAGGTAGAAAAAGACGTGGAGGCGAAAGCCAAACAGATCCAGGAAAACATCATCGAAAACGAAACCAAAGTAACAGATGACAGAATCAACGCAGAGGCTAGAAAGCTAGTGGCAGAGGAACAAGTTCTGGAACCAGAGGACCTGAAGATCGAGTCCTCTGCATAGTTTCAGAGGATATCTGGATTAAAAACTTAATACTGTCATCTAACTGATTCATTATGAAGCCTGATCCTAAGCCTAAATCTATTAACAAGCTTCTAGGACAAATCGATCAAGGAGAATATGTTATCCCTCACTTCCAGCGAGACTATGAATGGGGTCCAGGGGATGTGTGTGATTTGTTCAACTCTATAATTCGGGATTATTACACTGGAACTCTTCTACTGTGGGATCTAAATAAATATGATGGAGGTAATGGGACTTGGGATCCATTATGGGGCATGGATGAATCTCAATTAAAAGATGAGCCTTCACGGGCTATATTAGATGGGCAACAAAGGCTTTCTTCTCTTTATTATGCAATTTACAGTCCTAATGAACTTTTCCCTTCCAGAAAATCCTATTACTACTTTTTCCTTGATATGGACAACCTCCTAAACAATAATTACGAGGAGATAATAGACTATGAACATAAAAGAAAAAGTAGAAATTTAGAAGATTTCTTAGAGAAACAAGAAGAACTAATAGAAAGGGGCGAATTTCCACTCCTCCTTTTGTCGGACGAAGACTATTTATCGACGAACGAGTTCGAAAATTGGCTCCAAGATTACGTTAGAACTAAAAAAGAAGAAGGAGTTATTTCAGAAGATGTCACTGCACTAAAAGTTCAAAATGAGCTCAGAAAAATCCTGCAGTACAAATTCTCAGTTGAAACTTTGGAATATAGCGATGTCCAAAAAGTCTGTGATATCTTCACCAGGATAAACCAGAAAGGAATGTCTCTATCCACATTTGATCTCATGAACGCATTCCTGTTCCCTCATGGCATAGAACTAAGAAAGGAATGGGAAGACTTAGAGAACGAGGATCTCAAGTCCGTGCACAAGAAAATGGGGGAATACATACTGAAGCTTATGTCTCTCAGAAAGCAGAAATACTGTTCCTCAAAGTACCTATACAATCTGATACCTGAATCTGAAAGTAGTAATGGCCAGATCATTATACAAGATGCAGATGAATTCCGAACCACTTGGAAAAAAGCAATTAATTATGCAGAAAAAGCCAGACAGAAAATATTAAACACTGGAAAATACGAGTTCGGAGCTCTAAAAAATTCATTCATACCTAATACCACAATTCTACCAGTTTTAGGCGCATTAATCTGGGAATATGAAACAAATCTTAATGTAGGAAAACAAGAATTTAATCAGAAAATAGAAACCTGGTACTGGTCAGCAGTATTTTCAGGGGATTACAGCGGTTCTTCAGACACTATCATGGCAAAAGACTATGAAGAAGTCGTAGAATGGTTAGAAGGTGGAGAAACTCCTGAGAGAGTTAAAAATGTGGATGAAGAATTCATTGAAGGTTTAGATCTGAAGACCGATATTAAAGACTCAAGATACAAAGCAGTCTTAGGAATTCTTGGGAAAAGAAATAGCAGCGACTTCTACAAAGTCAGAAATCTAGGTGCATGGGATGTAAAGAAAATTGATGATCATCATATATTCCCCTCAAAAATTGAGGGAATGAGTCTACCTGAGGAAGAAAAGAATTCTATAGCCAACCGTACACTTATACTAGATGAGACTAACAAGAAAATCCAGAATAAGAGACCAAGTAAATATCTCGATAAAATAAGGAATCAACATGTAGAAGGTGAGGAGGAAATTCAAGAATTAATGAAATCTCACCTTGTGAATAGAAAAGCTTTGGAACATCTGGAAAACGACAACTTCCAGGAATTTACCAAGGAGAGAGGAAGAACTCTGAAGAACGAAATCAAAGAGCTGGTTGCTTAAAAGCTTCTAAACATCAGCTTTCAAGTGAGATATATGCCATCTCCCAGAAATACCAAATCTACATTTGAAAAAGCAAACATAGATATGAGTCTGACCACAGCAGGTTTATTACCTGAAAAAGGGAAGAAGCTAGTCGAAATATATTCTGAAGAGAAGGACTGGGACAAAACAAAGAAAAAATGGCATGAACTCAGAGCAGGTAAGAGGGGATCACGTAATAGCTCTCAAACAATTTTCGGATATCTAAAATCTCGACTCAAATCCGGAGAGAAAGCTTTGCCTTCGGTAGAAAATCTACATTCAATCTTGGAAAAATGTGATAGTGATGAGGAAAAAGCGCAGATCCTATACTTGTACTTGCTAGAAGATGATAACCTAGTGAAATATGTAGTTTCTAAGGTTATGAACAACTCTTCTGAAGAAGAGTTTGATTTTAGTACAGAAAATATCAGGTCAATACTAAATGACATTGAGTACCACAACGGCCAAAAACTAGATTATTCTGATTCCACTCTAAATAAATGGATTAGGAACTTTAGGAGCCTGATGAGAGATATTGGAGTTATTAAGTCGAAGCAAAAAGTGGTGGGTCAGAGTCCATCACTAGGTGATCAAGTTCTGAAAGTTTCTGCGTTTTACAGCTATAATTTGGAATCAGACAACTGGTTAGATAATCCTACAGGGTGGAAAAGATTATTCCAGACTTCTAACTACTGGGAATCTCTAATTAAGAGGTTAGCAGAATCACAACGTTGGCAACTATCTGAACCCCGAGGGGAAAGGACACTAAAACCTAAGGATTCATTGTTCAATTAGACGATTTCTGTATGGGAAAAAAGAAGATATTCGATAATTGGTTTGACAATTTTGAGGAATCTATTCGGGTAGATCGTGATAGAGAGGGCGGTATAGAGTTAGAAAGCCATCCTTTGAATACATACCACCTAACTCAGGAATCCAGAGAATTTCTTGACGATTTCTTTAGAAGACTTATCGATGACTCCAACGAAATGAGAAAAGGCTCGAACCACTGGCTCTATGGATACTATGGAAGTGGAAAAAGCCACCTACTGTCTGTTCTAGGTTTTCTCACTGATTCTGATAAAATAGACTTAGATGAGGAGAAAAAATCTAGCCTCTGGCAGGCACTATCCGAAGAAAAAGAGTACGAAGATCTTAAACAGAGATGGTATGACGCAACTCACGAGAACTACCTCATACCTGTTTCAATCAACTTATTGAAGTATCAAGGAGCGGAGGAAGTAAGTCTAAGCCAAATAATATCTCGAGCCATACATGGACATGAGAAAAGAGACCTTTCATCCAGACTAGAGGTAGCACACTTCGAGAAATGGTTCAGAGAAAAAGATAAGTGGAGTAGAAGAGACGACCTAGCTAACCAAGTTGCTGAAGAAAAAGGGTTAGAACTTGAAGATGAGATAACCTGGAATCATGTTAGAAAATATGAAGCAGTTTCGAAAGTTGTACTACCAGAAATCTTTCAACGAGTAACAGGTTCTAAAGACGGCTATCAGGATCTTACACCCGACAGGCTGGGGCCTGAAAAGGCTGTTGAGCAGATAGAGGAATGGAGGAAAGAGGAACAGGAGAAAAGAGATAGAGATGTCAAGATAGTCTTGCTCCTTGACGAAGTAAGCCTGTTCATGGGTAGCGACTTCGACAAGCTGACAGAACTTAATTCTCTAGCGGAAAAAATAGATGATATTGGCCAAGGAAACATTCAGCTAGTTGCTACAGCTCAAGAAAGCGTAGAAGAAGTACACAAAGACTTGGCTTCAAAAGGACCTGGTTTCAGTATTGTAAAAGATCGCTTCCCACACAGGTACAACCTACCAAGCAAACATGCCAGTGAAATTGTAAGAAACAGGCTCCTTAAGAAAACGGATTCCGGAAAAGAACATGTCAAGGAAATTCTGGATTCAACTACTCTCGATCCTGCAACACAATTTGGCTACACTGAGATTGGAAAAGACACTTCTCCATCACTGAATACAATAAACGATGAGTTGTTCATAGATTATTATCCTTCCCTACCTTACCTTACGCCGCTATTTATGGAGATCTTGGCGAACATGAGAGAATCCGCCGCAGATTCCTCTAAATCAGTGTTTTCAGGTACTACAAGAGCAATTTTGGCTATAATTCATGGGCTTTTGAACGAATGGGAGAAAAAGTCACAGGAAACAGAAATTATCAACCTGGTAGATTTCTTCGAATTAATCCGTTATGAAGTTGAAGAAGTAGCTGAAAGAGAGGAAAAAGTAATCAGCAAAATCGAAAACGATTTCGGAGAAAATAGCAGAGAGTCAAACTTAGCTAAGGTAATCTTCCTATTAAATCAGGTCCCTGACTTTATCCCAGCAAACGATGAGAACCTTGCGATAGGGATAATGAAGGACTTACAGGGCAAGACTAGGAATCAGATGTTGGGAGAAGTAGCTAAGGGGCTAGATGAACTGGAGGAGTATGTCAAAGAAGATGGAGACGAAGAAAAAAGATTCCGGTTCACTACACCTCAAGAAAGAGAAATCTACAAGGAAAAGGAAAGTAAGCTTAGAGAGTCTAATTGGGACGAGATTGTGGATGCTGTCGACAAAAAAATATTTGGAGCTGCACTGGAGCGGGTAAACCTTCCTGTTAATAAGAAGTTCTCTGAGGGAGGAGAGGAGTTCGAGATTAACTATAGTTTTTCCACCCCCGAAAAAGAAATCCAGACTACATATGGCGAAGAAACAGGACTTACAATTCCTGTTGTGCTGAGCGGACTTCACCCTGATGAGAGCAAACCGAAGGCTGAAAGCGGAAAGATAATTTGGCAAGCCCAGGATGAAGGAAAAGATGATATAAGAAAGAGAATCCGAGAGTGGTGGGCTCTAGAAGAATCTTATAATAACGGTAGCTCCAGTCCTTATCTTGAAGAAGAGTTAGATAAGAAGAAGGAATCTGCGGTAGATGGCCTATCAAGAATGTTAAACAACAGCTCATATACGGTAAGAGAGAAAGATCTAAGTTCTATTGATAAGGCCGTCGAAGAATGTGTTAAACAGAGATACTTCGGTAGTTTCCATCCTTTGATGACCAAAATTAGCAGTGAAGATCTCAGGGAGCTAAAATCTTTGTCAAAAGGCGAAAAATTGCCTGAATGGGCTTTAAAAATACAGGTGCCGCCTAACAGAGACGATGTAACTCTAGAAGATGAAAAGATCATGAATACTGTTAGATCAACAACAGGAAAGAGCCTCAAGAAACATGGATCTCTTAACCTCAATACCATAATCGACTATCTGTCTGATGAAGAGCCGCTTTATGAGGAGTGTGAGCCCGCAGTTCTCGCTATCCTTTGGGGGCTTGCGAAAAATAGAGAGGAATTCATGCCTGTAGATGAGACAGGAGAGCCTCTAGAATATGATGCAATTTTAGATCTAGATAAAATGCACGAAGTAAGGCTCAAGATCGATGAGACTGAATCGGAGAAGCTTTCAGAAGTTCTCCAGGAACAAGGATTCCAGTCTACAACAGAAACAAAAGATCAGGGAATTAAGAATCTAAGAATTCAGGCAGAAAAAATTGAGAGAAGATTTGGAAACCTAATTAGCGAAATAGAACTAGTTAATGATGATATAAGAACCAATGAAGTACAGCAGCTTATCCAGAATGCCGATAAATACTTCTCTAAGGAAAGGAAGGAAATAGAAGATTTACAAGAAAAGATAAGCTCGGATTCACCTAACTACATAGACATAGCTAAACAGGTACGAGAGAAAGGTAAAGATATAGAGAAGTTTAGTTCAGAGTTAGAGTATCGGAAAAAGAGATTACTTCAGACAGATATTCTACTAACTCTTTCAGAAAGCGAGTGGGCCTCTGAAAAGACTAAATCAACCGCAGAAAAAGTTATGCAAGACCTAGATGATCAAGGAGATGCTAAATGGTGGTCCGAAGAAGAATGGACAAGACTTACTAGCCAGGTAAGAGATTACGAGCTAAAAGATGATATAGAAGAAGACTGGGACCGGTTCAAGGAAGAGAAGGGTGTATTAGAAGCCAAGGAGCTGATTAGTTCTTCATCCGTTGAACAATTTAGTAAAGGCAGTCCAGAACTACAGAATAACTACATAATCCCTGCAAAAAACTTCCTTACTGACCTAGATAAAACGGAAGAAGGCCTAAAAATCATCTTATCTGAGTCAGAGCAACAAGAATCCAAAATGCTAGAGGCCCAGAAAAAGATAGAATCAGCCAAAATGACAGAATACAACATGGATGAGCTACGAGATAAAATCGAGAAACTCCTAGATGTTTCAGGCTCCTTGTCTGATGTGAAAATCGCTGGCTTATGGCCTGACGATAGAAAAAACCTGAGAAAGGCCTTGAAGAATAATTTGGAGAAAGATAAGACGGATATCGAGGAGGTTGAAGGAGGTATGATCATCAAATGAACTCTTTAGAAAGTTTTAAGCAGAGGATAGAGCAGTTTGCCCGTTCTGAAAAGAGAGGTATCCGTAATCCTTTCGTAATTGTAACCACGCCGCCTGAACTAGAACACAAAACAGGTGAAAAAATAAGAGAATGGTCTAAAAGCGAAGATTCTCTTAACATCAAAGATGTAAGAGTAGACAAAATCTTTCCTAGGACAGAGTCATTCAAGATTTCAAAGCAGCTAGCAGACCAGACCAGTAGCGAAGATGTAAGACAGACGCTTGAAGATAACTTAAAGGAACAGCTAGTTGATGAAATAAAGGAGAGCGCAGGAGACGGGTTTGTTGAAGATAAAGAGAATGTCATAATCCTGAGGAACTTAGGTTCAGTGCATCCCTTTGCACGAGCATCAGGTATCCTCGATGAGATGGATCGAAAGAACTTCAAATGCGCTATAGGTGTTATTTACCCTGGAGAAGTTATTGCTGGCAAACTAAGCATGTACGGAGGAAAATCCCGGCACTACTATCCTGCACACATAATCAAGGAACAGATAACGGAGGAGGAAATAAATGAGTAAAAAGATCTCTAAGTTGTTCAGTGAGTCTCCAACAAGACCATTAGAAGAAGTAGAAAAAGTAAACTCCAAAGACAGGATTGAGAGAACTGCTGGAGAATTTCAGAAGACTGAAAGTTCTGAAAAGGTGCTGAAAGAATTATCCCAGATAATAGATAGCTCCTCAAGTGCAAGGGATTCGAGATTCCTCTATATACATGCAACATTCGGTTCCGGAAAAACACTCCTTCTGAAACTAGCAGGAGCTATGGTTGATAACGAAACAGATGGGAATGTAAAACAAATACTATCGGATAGATCGAAAGGATTTAGACAGCTAAGGAACAGTGCTGAAAGCTCGGACAAAAAAATTATTCCAGTATTCCTAAACCTTCTAGAAAGAGATACTCAAAATGGGGAAAACCTAAACTTCCTGATTTACAGAGCGATAGCTAAAGAGCTCGGATATCCAACGGATATACACTGGTTAATAGAGCTTATTTGGCAGCTAGATATAGAGAAGAACATCTGGGAGGATCTCAGTAAAACTGAGGTAGACGGTAAGGATATAGAGGAGGCCTTAGAAGATAGAGCAACACTAAGAAACTGGCTTTACAAAGCTTTGCCTAATGTCAGTAGTTTGAACAACAGCGAAGAGATAAAAGAAAAAATCTCCGAAGCTGAGAACTCTATTAATAAAGAAAACTTTGACAACGATTTCCTAGTCAACAGAATAGAAGATACGATAACACATCTTGAAAAGAAAAATAGTGGAGAATACGAAATTCTTCTAGGGATAGATGAGATTGCACTTTATGTAGGAGATAGCAAAGAGAAATATACAGAGTTCAAAGACCTGATAGAGAAGATTAACAAAGGACCTAATATACCTGTTGTAGGCACCGGTCAATGGTCTCTGAAAGCCAACCACGAAGAGTTCATAGGGCGGGCCGAAGAAGGCGAATGGTATACAAACGAAGTCGGCCTTGAAGCTGCAGACACAGCAGAAATAGCAAGGAAAAGATGGCTCGAAAAAGACAGAAATGAAAAAGAGATTCTTGAAGAATTGTTAGAAAACCAAAGTTATGAGATAGACTTGGGCAAGAGCAGTTTGGAAAACAGGGTAGAGGCCTATCCATTCAGAGACGGAGATCTAAAACTTATCAGAAAAGTAATGGAGAAACTCTATACTAAGGACAGAGCCTCCGAACATGAGTACGCTCAGAGCAGAGCAATACTTGTTCTAGTAAGGTCACTATTCACCAAATTTGATTGGGGAGAAAAGGAAACAGGAAGCATAGTCCCCTGGAACACAGTCTTCGATCTGCTGAACGAGGAAACAACTTTGATTCCGGGTTGGTTAGAAACCACTCTAGGAAATATTGAGAGCAACTTCGGACAAAAAGGAAAAGAATCATTAGAAGGCAAGATAGCTAAAACATTATACCTCATAGAAAAACTAGACGATATCCCTGCAACTAAATCTAATCTTGCCTCCTTACTAGTAGATTCTATAGACACAGACTTAGAGTCATTCAGTTCAGAAATTGAACAAGGCCTAGAAAATCTCGAAGGAAAGCATTACATCGCAGATGAAGAAGACAAAGAAGGCAGAACAGTCTACAGGCTGTTATCCGAAGAAGAATTAGAGGTAGCTCAGGAGATAGAGAAAAATAAAGGTAAAATTGCAGCCTACCAGCTACAATCTAAGATAGAAGATTACATTAAAAGTGAAGGAGATAGTACGCTTTGGAAAACAGAAGGAAAGACCAAAGAAAGAGATATAGGCACCGAGCTAGGGCTGCCAATCAGAAACGAATACTCAATTACGGAAAACATAAACAGCGTTAATACGAATGCATTCGATAGCATAGTTCTCCGGTTAATCGCCTCAGAAGACAGCAACATAGAAGAAAAGATCAACCAATGGGAAGATCTGAACCATAATGGAGGTCAGGAGGACTTAGCTGTAGCCGTCTCAATACCTGACAATCTTAAAGAGAAGATAAGCAGACATCTAGCTACAGAAAGAGTAATCAGCAATAAGAGTGGAGCACAGCCTCAGTTGAGATCTAGACAGAAAGAAGAAGAGAAAGATATACAGAAAATAATTCGCGAATCACTGAAGAACGCAGATGTTTATGGTCCTGAAGGAAGATTAGGAAGTACTGACGAGATATACCAGTTTATAGAGAACAGGATAGAAGAAAAACTTCCTAATAGAAAGAGTCTGACAAAGCCTTTGAGAGAGTCTGATGACGCAAAACAGATGAGGAGATTCTTCAAAGGAAAAGATGAGTGGCCTCTTGGAAAAGAAGACGCAGAGATGCTTGGCATAGAGAAAATGCTGAACAAGGAAGAAAAGATCAAAGATAGCGGCTGGGTGCACGAAGTACTAGACAGATATGGAGACAAAAACATAATAACTGGAGAAGAACTCTGGAACCAGATAAGAGGCAACAACGGAGATTACCTAGGAACATCAAGAGATGCGCTGAAAGCATTAATTATAGTTATTGTTACTTCAGACAAAGCAGCGCTGAAAAAAGACGGAGAATACATAATAGAGCCCAGAGAGATAGGCCAGAACCTGAAGAACAAAAGATCAATCAAGGAAATAACTCTGCATCCTGGTGAATCAATAGACCAGTCGCAGAAGGATAAAATCAGAGAGCTCTTCCGAACACTACAGTACAACATCCACGCTAATGACATAGACGAGTTAGTGAGAAAACTTGAAGACTGGGCGAGAGAAAACAACAAGAACCTGAAGAAGGTAAACAAGTCGCTCAAAACAGAGATTTCTGAATATCAAAACATAGATCACCTAATTGAGGCATTGGAACCTGCTTTCAACGGAGAAACCTTAGATAAAGATAGATTAGCTGACGAAAGAGTGCTCGAAGAAGCAGATAGATACAAAAATGGGGAAAAACTATTTACAGAACCTAAAGAGTTTTGGAAGAATCTCACAGAACAGAAGCAAGCTCTGAAGGCTCACTACCCATCAGAGGAACTAAATCAGGAAATCGAAGAAACCATTAATTCTGGCCAGGTACCTAAGCACAAACAGGTAGAGGAACTTATTGAGAGAGCCAGAAACTTCAGACAAGATAAGATTATCGAATTGGCAGAAAACCTATTGTTTGAAGAAAAAAGTAGAAGCACAGTACAAGAACTTATCGAAAATCTCAACGACTCTATCACAGATAATAAATCTGAAATAAAAGACAACCTCAGCAAGATAGAGTCACATATTCCGAATACAGAACTCCAACAGCTAGGAACTATAATAGACAGAGAAGTTACAGAGGAGGATGTATCCTCCCACGAAATTAGGTCTGAAGCAGAAAAATATTACAGAGCAGTAAAACTTCTTGAAGAAAATCTTTGGCAAGATCTTGAAGAAACATATGACGAACTTTCAGAAGAGCATCCTGACTCCAAAATAACCAGAGAAATTAAAGAGATTGTAGAGAAGGGAGTAAGACTTCCAACAGTAGAAGAGGCACAGAAACTCCTGGAAGATGCAGAAGAGCCAGAAAACTCAGATGATCAGGATGAAGATGAAAACCAATACTTCGAAGAGGTCTGGGAGACGATCCAAAACCTCGAGGAAGACAGCATAGTTGTAATTAAGGACTCGGTTGATACAGAATGAAGCAAAAACAAACACAGAAAGCACAGCTAAACAAAGAACAGAGAGAACAAATCGAAGAAGCAGTAAGAGAAATGCGTAGAAAAGTAGAGAAAAATATAGAACACCGGCTAAAAACAGTCCGAGACCTAGAGTCAGAACCTGAAAACGCAGAAGGAAATCGGAAAACTATTGCAAACGCAATAAGAAGAGAGAAAGACGAAGATGAAACCTGGGAAAAAGCCTTAGATGACTACATCAAAGGCGTAGGATACACTATAGTCAACCGTTTGACTGCCCTCCGCTCCATGGAAGTAAGAGGATTTATCGACAGAGAAGTTACACAGTTCAAAGGAGCAAAAACACCTGCCGCCGAACCAATTATCGAAGACGAATTTGAAACAGAACAAGAAGCAACACTCAAAGCATACCACAGGAAATGTGAAGAACTTTCCGAAGACATACAGATATTATTCGACACAGAGAGCCCATACCATGTTGAGAGGCCAAATTACGATGTCTACAAAGAACTATGCGAAACACTGGATGAAATAGACGACTCACTATGGCTAGCAGACGATGTACTTGGATGGGTATATGAATACTATAACGCCGACGATTTAGAAGAAGTAAGAGAAAAAGCCCGTGAAGAAGGCCTTGACGCCGAAGACACCACAATCGCCAACCAGTTCTACACACCACACTGGGTCGTCCGAATGCTTACAGACAACAGCCTGGGCAAACTCTACCTCGAAGAAAACAATAAGCTACTATCAGCGATTGACGAACAAGAAAACCTATCAATAGAAGAAAGACAAGAAAGATCAACACATCCTTCTGAAACACCAAGAGTTGAAGACCTATGTACATACCTAGTTCCTACAGAAGAGGAAGGAGAATCAACTAACTACGATGATCCTTCAGAGATAAGAGTAATTGACCCAGCATGTGGAAGCGGACACTTCCTACTCTACGCATTCGATGTACTGGAAAGAATCTGGAGAGACGAAAGACCAGAAATACCAAACGAAGAAATACCAGCAAAAATACTAGAAAACAACATCTACGGCGTAGACCTCGACCTCAGAGCCTGCCAACTAGCCTCATTCAATCTATACCTCAAAGCCAGAACAAGAGCAGAAGACGAAGGAGCAGAAAACTTCCAAATGCCAGAAGTAGG
>JBDGSH010000003.1:0-6595 GCA_042217665.1 Candidatus Nanohaloarchaea archaeon | reverse complement strand
GTTTTCATTATTACAGGGTAGCCTAGTTTCTCCGCTGCTTCTACTGCGACTTCCGGTGACAGCGTGTAGATGCTGTCAGGTACTTTTAAGTTGTTTTCTGCCAGTATTTTCATGCTGTAGAACTTGTTGGATTCGTAGCTGTATGTGTCGTCGTCGGCCTGGGTTATTACGCCTTCTTGGTTGAGTACTTCGGATAAGTGCTCCGAGAAGAGCATGTCGCGGTCTGATGTGCGTATGTAGACTGCGTCGAACTCTGTGAAGTCCGTGTTTTTGTATAGGACTTTTTGTTCGTCTTCTTTGTGTATGAATTTGATTCCGTCGATGGGTGCGGCCATTACTGAGTCGAAGATTTCTTCCGCTCTCTCCATTATCAACTGGTGCTTGGTGGAGATTTCGCCGTATATTATGCCGAGCTTCATTCTTTGAGTATCTCCGCGACTTTCTGGTAGACGGTTTTGCCTGAAAGCTCCTGGTAGAGCTCGAGATCGGGGAATGGCTCCATGTCAAAAACTTTTTCTCCTCTCAATGTTATTTCGACTATAGGCGCTCCTAAAGCGTTTGCTGCGTCTAGCGCGATTTTTTTCTTGTCTTCTGAAATGTTTGTGTACTGTAAACTGTCTTTTTTAAAGTTCCATTCTTCTGAGTTGTCCTGAAGCGATACTACTCTGTCGTTGAGCACCAGGCATTTGATTTTTTTACCGGAGTCGAATTCTTGGAATATTAGTATGTCTTCTTCGTATTCTGATCCTTCTGCGAAGCCTTGTATCTCTTCTACTGTGTCCAGGCGTTTTTTCTCTGACTCTTGGAGTTCTTCGTATCGTTTTGCGATTAGAGGACCTGAGAGCTGTTTTTCTATGTTTCTTGAGGCTTTTTCTGTGGCGATTACGGCCGTGTCGGGCGAGGGGATGTTTTTCTGTTTGAGTATGTAGCTTAGGTAGTTTTTCTTGGCTGCTGTGAAGAATGCTGTTGAGCTCTGGTTGAGTCCCAGGTTTTCTTCTTCCAGGAGTTCCAGGAGTACTCTGCCGAAGACCGCGTTGGTTTTTGGTATGTCGACGAACGCTGCGTCGAACTTTTTAACGGTTTCTTCTGGCAGTGAGACGCGTGTTTCGCCGTCTAGGACTTCAGGAGTGGTGTGTGAGACTTTGTGGAAGCTTATTTCTTCGAAGTGTTCTTCGAATGGTTCTGAACGGTCTTCTGTTCCGAGGTAGAGCAGCTTCATTTTATTCTCTCTTCCATTTTTCCATGTATTGGAGGAAGCTGTCCGGTTTGACCTCGTCCAAAATACGGGCCTGACGTTCCATTCTCTTTAGACGGGATTCAAGGGTCTTGGAAAGTTCTTCGTAGCTTTCCGGGTCTACGTACGGGAGCTCGTTTTTGATTCTCCAGCCGCTTCTGGAGTTTTCATCTGCCGCTACTACGAAGTTGGAGTCTTTGAGAGCGTTTTTCAGTCTTTCCGAGTCGATAAGGTAGACTCCTCGGCTTTCCCCGATCTTCAGGACTACTGCTTCGTTTTCCTCGAATCCTACAACTACTGAAAGGCTTTCCTTTCCGAAAAGCTGTTCTTCCTGTAAAACTATCAGTGCGTCGCCGTTCAGCCATGCCTTGAACTCGTCTCCCAGTTTTCCTACTTGGTCTCCTTCCACGGTTAGAGTCTCCAGCTGGTTCTCAGAGACCTCTTGGATCGCTGAGGCCGGTTCTTGTTCCTCTAAAGCTTCTTCTATGGATTCTTCCGAGGCTCTCTGTCCTAGAGCTTCTAGAGCCATTTCTACTGTGGCTTCTGTTTCTTCTCCCTGTTTTGAGAAGTATTCGACGATGTTTTCAAGCAGCTCAACGTCTGTCTCTGCTCTTTTGAACCTGATCTGTTTCTCCATCAGTTTTTTGTTAGGTGTCATGACCTGGAACCCTGTTTCGTCGCTGAGAAGCGTGTTGAAGATTGAAGTATCTTTGATTGTTGCTTCTCTGCCTTTGAATACTACTTCTTCTCCTGGTTTGAACGCGTTGGAGCTTTTCAGGTATAGGCTGGCTGCTGCGTTAAGGAACAGGTCTTTTGTGCTGTAGAATGTTATTGCTGCGATTAAAAAGGCGCCTGCCCAGGTTGATGCGGTTATTATTTCGTTTATGAACGTGTTTCCTATTCCTACGTGTGTCAGGATGACTTGGATGAGTATGAGGTATAGGAAGGCTTTGATTCCTGCGTTGAGTATTTCTGCGGAGTTTCTGGAGAGTCCGATGTCCCAGAGGTATTTTTCGCCGCCCATGGATTTGATGAACTCTGAGATCAGGTTTGTGGCTAGGTTGATCGTTATGATTCCTAGTGCGCCTATAAGCAGTGCTGAGAGCAGTTCGGGGAATGCTTCTGCTATTACTGTTGTGAATGATGATGTCAGTGCTGTGTTGAGGTAGAGTAGCGCTATAAGGACTATTCCTGCGTTCAGGATGTGTGAGATGTATCTTGTGATTTCGTATCGGTCTTCTACCTGTTTTTTGGATAGTTCCTGGTTTTTATCGATCCAGAAGTTTCTTACAAGGTTTAGAACCGTCCTTACTGTGATGTATCCGAAAACTAGTATTAGAATGGTTGCGAACGTTTTTGGCAGTGCTTCTTGGCTCAGCATTAGATTGAGCGCAGAACTCAGGCTTTCAAGCATGTTACTGAATTATCGTTGGTTGATTATAAAAATCCGTTGCTGTTATTCCTTCGAGACAATCGTGCCATGACCTATTAATCTCCATCTGGAGCCGATCTGACGTGAGATCGCTGCGCGGTCGCCTTCTTCTGCGCAGATAGGTACTTTTAGGTCAAGTTTTACGCGGTCTCCTGCCTGTGTTACGACTCCTGCGGATTTTCCTGTTCCGACGTTGATCATAAGCGGTTCGTTTTTCTTGATGTTTTCGATTTCGTCTTCTTCTTCAGCTCCTACCAGTCTTTCCATCAGTTCGACTTCTAGCGTTATGTTTTTCACTGATTCTGGCAGTGTTCCTTCTTTGCCGAGCATGTTGCCGGATAGACCGTCTGACTTGGCTAGTGCAGGGTCTAGATTGGTTTCGAGCGCGAGTAAGCCGCCTGGCTGTCCTTTTTCGACCGGTTTGTCTCCCTGGAGAACGGTGTTGACTTCTGTCACTATCGGCTTCCATTTGTTTTCGCTGACTCGTATGCCTGGACGGATCTCTATTTTTTCTCCTTTTTCTAGCTGGCCTTTCATCAGGCTTCCGCCCGCTACTCCGCCTTTAAGCTTCTGTATGTCCGAGCCCGGTTTGTTGATGTCGAAGCTTCGGGCCAGAAGCATTTTTGGCTCTGCATCGGTCTCTCTTTCCGGTGTGGGTATCTCTGTTTCCAGGGCTTCGAGCAGGGCGTCGATATTGATTTCCTGCTGGGCTGAGATCGGTACTATGGGTGCGTCTTCCGCGACTGTTCCTTCTACGAACTCTTTGATCTGTCTGTAGTTTTCTCTGGCTTCTTCTTCGGAGACTAGGTCGATCTTGTTCTGTACGATTACGATGTTTTCTATGCCTGTTATGTCTAGAGCGGCTAGGTGTTCCCGTGTCTGTGGCTGTGGGACTTCTTCGTCCGCTGCTACCAGTAGAAGGGCGCCGTCCATGATTGCTGCTCCGGATAAAACGTTTGCCATCAGTGTTTCGTGGCCTGGTGCGTCGACGAGCGAGACTGTGCGTTTTTCGTCTCCTTCCTGGTTTACGTTTAGGTTTCCGTCGCTGTCTTCGTAGTATGTGACGTCTGCATAGCCTAGCCGGATTGTGATTCCTTTTTTCAGTTCTTCTGAGTGTTCGTCGGTCCATTTTCCGGATAGTGCGCGTGTCAGCGTTGTTTTTCCGTGGTCGACGTGTCCGACCAGTCCGATGTTTACTTCCGGTACTCCTTCTGTCATTCTAGTTCGTCTCCTTTAACTGTTCCTGGTTTTGTTTCTTGGTTTTCGGGTTGGTAGATCAGGTTGCCGGTGTATTCGAGCACTTCGTGGGTTCTGGGGTGTGATTCTTTTAGTGCGTTGTAGCTTCTCTGCAGGTCTTTGGCTTTCTCGTCCAGTTCGTCCATTATGCCGTCTTTGAAGATTTTTGTGATTCCCATGGCGTTATTCTTCGTCTTCTAGGTGTTCTTTGACGGTTTTGGAGCCTTGTTCTTTTACCTGTGTGTTGAGTTGTTGGATGGCTTCGCTGACGGTGTTTCCTCGTACGGATTTGCGTCTGCGTTGGCCGTCTTCTTCCTGTTGGATTCCTTGTCCGTCTTTGAGAAGCATTTTTTTGCGTGCGGAGCCTTCGACTGTTTCTCTCATGGGGAAGCCGTCTTTGTCGCTTCCGCCTGTGATTTCGAGTTTGTAGCCTTCTAGTCCGATTATTCCGCCGTCGAAGGTTTCTCCTATCTGTTTTCCTGTGAGTTGAGAGGGGTAGTCTTGTTCGGTTTGGAATGTTTCGCCGTCTTCGGTTCCGATCGTAATCTGCATGGTGGTTTCACCTGCTCAGTTGCCCGAGCTATATTTTGTAGACGGGCTGAATCTTTAAAACGACCACCCGAGTTTTTATTCGACGTCTTCAACCAGTCTATGTATGAGGACGGAGGTGGTTCTGGAGACTCTTGGAAGGTTTCTCCAGCTTTACTCAGTACTGACTTTTCTGCCTACGGCGGTTGCGTTTTACTATTCCGAGCCGTTCCTGAATTATTCAGGTTTTATCGCTGCGTCGCTGCTTTCGCTGATTCTTGGAACGGTTTTAAGGTTTCTGGGGTCGGATCAAAGGATTCAGGTCAGCGAGGCACTGTTTTCAACGGTTCTTGGATGGTTGATGGCTTCGATGATCGGCTCTATTCCTTTGCTGGTGGAGCTCGGTCTTGTTAACGCGTTGTTTGAGGCTTCCTCGGGTCTGACCACGACAGGAATCTCCATGGTGCTGAATCCAGGGGCTCTTCCGAAGTCATTGCTTTTCTGGCGTTCGTTTATGCAGTGGATCGGCGGTCTCGGCATCTTGACGTTTTTCATAGCTGTTATAAGAGAATCGGGCGGCGCTACCAGAAGGCTTTACTCTGCTGAAGCCCATAAAGCGGATCCGGGTTCGATTCGTCCCTCTCTACAGAGATCGGTGGTTGATCTGTGGAAGGTTTACGGCTTTCTGACCTCTCTGATAATAGCGGTTTATATAGGTCTGGGGATGCCGGTTTTTGACTCTTTGATACATGCTTTCTCCGGTATTTCTACAGGCGGCTTCTCCACATCGGCTTCAAGTATTGGAGCGTTTTCAAATGCGATCCAAGCCGCCACGATTCCGTTTATGGTTATAGGCGGCGTCAACTTCGTTCTTCTCTACCGTTTGTTCCGTTCAGACGTCAAAGCATTGGTTAAAAACTCGGAGTTCCGGCTTTATATCGGAATATTTGTTTTACTTGGCTTAGCTGCTTCGATAGCTTATCCTGGCGCGTTAACGGATAGCCTGTTGAAGGGTTTCTTCCAGGCTGCCGCTCTGGTTTCTTCCACTGGTTACTCTAACGCCGGTTTAGCTGCCCTGCCTCTCGCTTTACAGTCTTTAATCATCGGTGTGATGTTTGTTGGAGGTTCAATCGGTTCTACATCAGGTGGGGTCAAGGTTTTCCGTGTTAAGGTAATGTACGAGCTTTTGAAGTCGCGGCTTCGTTCTTTCCGGCTTCCAGAGTCCGCTGTGAACGAGGTTACTATTGATCACGAAATTCTGGGCGACAAGCAGGTGAAGATGGTTTCTGTAATCTTTTTTTCGTGGGTGGCGCTTGTTTTCTGCTCTACTCTGGCGGTCCAGTTTTTTGACGGTGTTTCTCTCAGGGCTGCGGTTTCAGGAACGGTTTCTGCGGTAGGAAATATGGGGCCTATGTTTATGAGCGGCGAGCAGCTGGTTTCTCTGTCTCCCGGTTCGAAGCTGGTCTGGATTGTTGGGATGGTTGCAGGAAGGCTTGAGATGGTGCCGTTGCTCGCAATCTTTAATATGGAGCTTTTCGAAAACTGAAGTATGTACGTAGTTATCGCAGGCATAAACGCTCTGTCAAAGAAACTGGTGGAACAGCTCGAAAACAAACACGACTTAGTGGTTGTGGAGGAAGGTAAGGACAAGTGTGAACGCCTCTACTCTTCCTCCGGGGCTACAGTGATTAACAGGTCGCCCTCCGCCCTTCCCGCGTTAGAAGATGCTGGAATCGAGAAAGCGGACGCATTGATCTCCACGCTGGAAGACGACAACGAGAACATGGTTGTATGCTCCCTGGCGAAAAAGTTCGGCGTAAAAAAAGTGATTTCAAAGGTTGAAAACGATGAATACCTGGAAGCGTTTCATATTATCGGCGCGGAAGCTATTGCGCACACGGATCTTCTGCTCTCCGAGTTTTTAAGCACGCTGGAGCATCCTTACCTTGTGAAAATAGCTAATTTGTCGCATAATAGGGAAATATTGAAGGCCAAGATAGGAGAGTCTTCCGAAATAAAGGGAAATACTGCTGAAGAGATTCAAGACGATGAAAGCTTCCCCAACCGGTTTAAGATCGTTGCTGTGGTGCAGGAATCCCAGATTCTTGGGGGAGAGCTTTCCGTTGAGCTGGGAGACGGCGATGAACTTATTTTGATCGGTCCGG
>JBDGSH010000029.1:0-11029 GCA_042217665.1 Candidatus Nanohaloarchaea archaeon | reverse complement strand
TTCTCCTCATCTATTTAAAACTGGCTTCAAAATTCTGTGTTAAGAGCCTGTATTTTACTGGGCGTAAAGTTTTTTCTGTGGATGTGATACGAATGCAGAATACAAGGATTAAAAAGGAAGAAGACGACGTTGAAGGATTCAAAACCGGGACAACAACCGTAGCACTGACAACAGAGGATGGAGTAATCCTCGCAGCGGACAGGAGAGCATCTCTCGGAAGACTGACCTCTTCAAAGTACGCAAAGAAAATCTACGAACTCGACGACAACCTCGGACTAACGATCGCAGGCAGCGTCGGCGACGCACAAAAAATAGTAAGAACAATGCGCTCCCAGCTCAAACTCCACAAACTGGAGACCAAAGAACTAACAGTCAAAGGAGCAGGAACTTTACTAGCGAACATCCTCCACGGCAACAAAATGATGCCTTTCATGAACCAGTTCATCCTGGGAGGCCTCGAAGACGGAAAAGGAGTGCTCTACGACCTTGACCCGACAGGAGGATTAATGAAACACGAAGAATACACCTCAACAGGTTCAGGAAGCCGAATGGCGTACGGAGTGCTGGAAGACAACTACGAAGAAGGCATGAACCACGAAACAGGTAAAAAACTGGCGGTAAGAGCTGTAGAAGCAGCAATGGAGAGAGACCTGGCATCAGGAGACGGAATCATGGTGGCAGAGATTACAGAAGACGGATTCAACGTCCTAGAAGAAAGAGAAGTGGAATCCAAGCTGGAGTAAAACTTTTCCTTCTCCACTTTACTTAATTAGAGGTGTTTAAAAATGGAAGAACTAGAAGACATCAAGAACCACGTACCAAGCGACGCAAGCATCGCAGAAATAAGGTACGAAGCATCAGACATCGTAATATACACCGATAGCAAACAGTTTTTCTTAAACAACTCTGAAACGGTTAAAAAAATAGTTTCAGAGCTGAAGAAACGTGTAGAGGTACGGCCGTCCTCCAAACTTTTCAAAAAAGCGGAGACTGCGGAAAAAAATATTAAAGACGTGATACCGGAGAGAGCCGGTCTGGAAGACCTGATCTTCCAGCCCTCGCTCGGCAAAGTAATTATACGGGCGGAGAAGCCTGGAAAAGTTATAGGTTCAAACGGCTCCCGGCTCGACAAGATACGGGAAAAATCGCTCTGGGCGCCACAGGTCGAACGAGTTCCCTCAATCAACTCCAAAATCGTTGACAAAGCAAGAGAACTCACGGTAGAAGACCCAGAGTTCAGGAAAGAGTTTCTACACGAGGTAGGAGAAAAAATAAGGCTGGAGAAATCAGCAGGCGACGAATGGATACGAATCGGCGGACTAGGAGGATGCCGCCAGGTAGGACGCTCATGCTTCCTTCTACAGACAGAGGAATCAAAAGTTCTGATGGACGCAGGCATAGATCCCAGCGCTGAAGCCGGCTCCCAGCAAAACTTCCCTTATCTCGACGCTCCGGAACTCGAACTACAGGATCTGGATGCCGTGGTTCTCTCCCACTCCCACATGGACCACTGTCTGACGCCTGAGACTCCGGTGACTATGGCGGATGGAACCAGGAAGAAAATAGGAGAAGTCGAAGAAGGAGACAGTTTGAGAACGGTGAACTGGGAGACCGGGAAGGTTGAGGAAGCAAGATGCACAGCAACAAAGCAGGTTCAGGACGATGAATACCTTCAGATTGAAACCCCTTACAACAGTATCCGGGCCTCCGGAGATCACAGGTTTTTCAGAGTCAACGATCTTGAGTTGGAGGAAGTAGAAGCGGAAAACCTTGAGGAAGGAGACATGATCCCAAGAAAGCAGATTGACAGAAACGGCTCGTACAGGGTTGAACTGGAAGAGCCGGACTACCAGGAAAGAATCAAAGTACCGGAATCCGCCAGGAAAAGACTGGTTGAAAAAAGAAAAGAAGAAGGCTTCACACAGAAGGAAGCTTCCAGAAAGATAGGAGGCGGTGAAAACCTGGTAAGCCAGTTCGAAAACTCCTATGACTCAATTCAACGTCAGAACTTGGAGAAGCTTCTGGAACTTTACAGCATAGAGTTTGAAAGGTTTAAAGATGAAGAGGAACTCAGTGTTACAGAGTATCCGGAAAACCTGAACCAAGAGCTATCACAGATCATCGGCTACTTCTTCGGGGACGGCCACAGAACTGGGAACAGGTTAAGATTCACAGATAAAAACCAGGGCTGCCTTGAAGCATACAACGATTTATTTGAAGAAGTCTTCAACTACAGAGGAAATATTAAAGAGCATTCTGACTCCTCTAAAAACGCTTTTGTCCTGGAAATCAATAATTTAGGTATCGTCAGGTTCCTCGAACAGAACATTCCCGGAATCTATGAAAAAGAGGTAGACGCAGCCGTACCTGAAAAAATAAATCTGGGCTCACAGCCACAGGTTAAAGGCTTCCTGAAAGGGGTCTTCGACGCTGAAGGCGATGTAAATGAAAGCATCAGAATAGCTCAGAAAAACCCTGAAAACAGGAGAAAAATCCAGAACATGCTCTCATCTGTCGGGATCAAAGCATCTGACAGCGACCGCGATCGAAGAGTTGCAGTATCCTCGAAAGCCCAGATAAGAAAGTTTATCGAAAAAATAGGTTGCTCTCACCCTGCTAAAAACCAGAGAATGGAGAAACTCCACGACCTGGTTGAGGACGCGGAAGAGGAAAGAATGATGCCGGTCAAGAGCAAGGATCTTCATAGAATCCTTGAAGAAGCAGGTATGAAAGGAGCCGTCAACCAGAGCCCCTCCTACAAAGAGCTTGAAACCTGCCTAGTGGACTGGTACAGAAGAAACGAGGACAGCTACGCAACCGAAAAAACAGTTAAAACCCTTGTAAAAACTCTAGAGCAGAGAATACAGCAACTTGAAAACACATCAACCACAGAAATCTCCAAGGCGCGGAAAACAGTCTCCCTCACACAAAAAGAAATAGCAAAAACCACTTCAGGCACAGTCAGTCAGATCCAGCAGGTAGAACACAAAGAACAGGAACAAGAATACTCAGAAGAGTTAAAGCAGCGAATAGAACAGGAAATCAACCAGGCAAAACAGGCAACCAGACAAAACGTAAGAAAACTGAAGAAACTCCTGGAAACAGACGTAGAATGGCATCCGATCAAGGAAATCACTGAAAACAAAAACCAGAAAGGCTACCTAGTCGACATCCGAGTAGACCCACACCACAACTTCATAGCCAACGACCAGGTGGTCCACAACTGCGGAATGATCCCGTACCTTTACAAAATGGGTTACGACGGCCCGCTTTACTGCACCAAGCCAACCAGGGACATGATGATCATGAACTGCCTGGACTACATAGGCATCGCACACTCGGAAGGAGGTGACGCGCCATACGACTCGAAAGCCATCAAGAAAGCTGTTAAGAGAACTATTACACCGGATTACGGCGAGGTCACAGATATAACCCCGGATATGCGTTTGACACTGAAAAACGCAGGCCACATACTAGGAAGCTCTCTCTGCCACATCCACGTCGGAGAAGGCCTCCACAACATTCTATACACCGGAGACTACAACTACGACCAGACAGAGATGCTGAAACCGGCGAACACCAACTTCCAACGCGTAGAAACCATGATAACCGAATCCACGTACGGAGGCAAAGGCGACGAACAACAGCCGACAGAAAAAGCCCAGAAAAAGTTCCTCTCCAAGATGAAACAGACCTTAAGCAAAGGAGGAAAAGTTCTCGTGCCTGTCTTCGCAATCGGCAGAAGCCAGGAAATCCTGGGAATGCTGGCGGACGAAATGGACCGCGACTACTTCGACTTCCCGGTCTACATGGACGGCATGATCAACGACGCCAACGCACTACACACCGCCTACCCGGAATTCCTCTCCGAAAAAGTACAGGACAAGATAATGAAGAAAGACGACTCGCCGTTCCTCAAAGAAAACCTGAAACCTGTAGCATCCCACAACGAGAGACAGGACGCAATCGAAAGCGGTCCAGCAGTCATACTCACAACATCAGGAATGGTTACAGGCGGACCCGTCATGGAATACCTCAAATACCTGGCGCCGCATGAAAAGAACTCGATGATCTTCGTAGGATACCAGGCAGAAGGCACCATGGGACGCGAAATCCAGAACGGCGCAGACAAAGTAAAAATCAACGGCGAAGAAGTCGAAGTCAACCTAGACATCAACACCGTCTCCGGCTTCTCAGCTCACAGCGACCGCCAGCAAATCATCAACTTCGCCAGAAACCTGCGGTCCTCACCAAACAAAGTCCTCACCAACCACGGCGAGGAAAAGAAATGCTTCCAGCTCGCCTCAACACTGCATAAAGCGCTTCACATCAATACTTCTGCGCCACAAAACCTGGAGATCGACCGCCTTAACTAGCGGCTTTAAATTTCACAGAGGTCAAAAATTTTCCATGGTATACGAAGTCAAGTGTTCGGAATGCGATAAGGTGATCGATTTCGGGGGAAAAGAGCCTGACCGTTTACCTGCTGATGCAATTGAGTTAAATGATGAAATTTACTGTAAGGAATGCGTCAAGAAGTTCGTCGAATTTGGGATTGGCGATGTGATCGAGAGAATCGAAACTCTGGAAGAAAATGTAAAGAAAATACGAGAAGAACTCGGTCTGGAGAGAACGCTTGAAATCTAGATAGGAAAAGTAGTTAGAAAAAATTAGGAGGGCTTACTTTCTTACTCCTCTACTTTGTCGCTGCTTCTGGAGATCGTGGCGTAGCTTGGGCATGCGATAATCCATTCCTGGTCTACGCCTGCCATGTCGCCGTCGATAGCTTTAATCGTTTTCTTCAACCGTTTCACCGCGCGTTTAAGGTCGGTCATGTCTCTGCCTTTCAACGGCGCGATGTTTACCCATACGATCCTGTCGTTGCGTAGATCTTCCTGTACTTTTTCAATATCTTCAAATTCTTGGAGTGTTGCTGCGCGTATTACGACGTCTTCATCTGCCTCGCTCATTTCAGCGTCGAGTTCGACAAAGTCGTCTTCTATAACCGGTTTTTCACGGTTGTCGTCTGATTTAAGAAATCCTAGAGCCATTATTTTTCTACCTCTTAGTTAATAATCTGCGCTGCGTATTTTTAATATGTTGGGGGAGTCAGTCCAGGTTTTCAACTTTCGAGGCCAGGTTCCAGATCTCGGTCCTGGTGTGCTGCTTGATGTTAGGGTCGTTGCTGATCTCATCCAGGGTCGATGCCGCAGTGTTAACACGGACTGAAAGATCCTGGTCCTCGTCTTCAAGCGTTTCCGCAGCTTCTTCCAGCATCTCGGAGATGTTTGAAGGTATAGAACCGTCTTCAGCCAGGTCTCGCATCCTCTGTGTTAAACCGTTGACTGACATAGATTTATTCACCTTGCATGTTCTGCGTAAACTTTTGACGCGACTCTTGAATCTTCTTCTGCAGCTTGTCTTCCTTCTTCTCCAGCGTCTTCTTTCTAAGCTCCAGATCTTCCTTTCTGTCTTCCAGCTCTTCCTTTAACTGGTCTCTGTCCTTTGAAACAAGAATCTTTCCGACCTGCCGGTAGAATTCATCATTCTGGTCGTTTTCAAGTTCGTCCAGCGCTTTCTCTATTTCCTGGATCTCTGAATCGGTTTCTTCTTTTTGCTGAGTTACTTGCTGTACCTGTTGCTGGTTTTGCTGCATTTCCATCATCAAGTTCTGTACGTCTTCCTGTTCTGTCATGTTTTAAGTTTCACCTCTAGTATAGATCTTGTTTGAAAGCATTAAAAGCCTGAAAACTGTGTCTGTGCAGCCTCGAAGCGGTCCAAGTCCGTCAGTATCTACATTTACCGTTAAACTGTCGTTTCCCGCTTTCAGATCGTAGCTTACCGTGTCGGTCGTCCTCAGGCTCGGCTTCACTGCTTCCTGAATCTGTGAAGCGTTTTTCGTGTCGACCTGTATCTGTGTTTTCATACTGCTTCTACGTCGACAGGGTCTTCTGGTCGTTTCTTCAGCAGCACGCGGTGGGAGCAGTTCGGACAGATTATCTTGTCGTTTACAGGATCCAGTTCTACTTCTTCTTCGCATTTGACGCATACGTATCCTGCCATTTCAGTTTTCACCTTCTATTTTTTCTTTTGCGGCTTCTAGTTCTTCTGTTTCGACTTTGAGTGCTTTGTCCATGATTTCTTCTGCGCCTGTGTCTCTCTTGAAGGCTCCTCCTGCGACTTTGTTTCCGCAGCCTGTGCATCTCCAGATTCCGGCTGCTTCACGTTCCAGGTCGGCGCCGCATTCGCTGCACTGGTAGTCCTGGCTTTCTGCTTCGTCTACGTTTCTTCTTACCTTGCTTCCGTACCTGGATCCGAACCGTTTAGCGGACCTGTTCTTTCTAACCATTTTAACCACTTAAAGAGTAAAAAGAGGGAGAAACTTTTTATTGTGTGGCCTGTTCGAGCTTCTCTCGCAGTACCCGGGTTTTGTCTTCTGCCTGGTCGACGATCTCCATTACTTCGTCCTGTGTCAGTGGTTCTGTCTCTCCTTTCTGCATCGCGACCACGTTGCCTTTCTCGTTGATTGAGACTGTTAGGCGGGCGTCTCTGGCTTCTTCTTCCTCTCCTGTGGTGTCCCATAGGATTTCGCCGTTGATCTTGCTGCCTGTGACGGTGATGGGTTCTTCTTCAAGCGGTACGTCCATCGCTTTTTCATCCCTGTTCAGGTTTCCGTCCTCGAACTTGGGGATAAATCCTGTCATGAGTGCTGTCATCGCTCCGAGTGAGGAGGCGTCGATCAGGTTTCCGTCGTCGTTCAGGACGTGGATGTCGAGGAACAGGGTGTAGACGTCTTCTCCTTCGTTGATGCATAGTTTTTCCAGGTTGACTGCTTCTGATTCCCGGATACCTCTGTCAACTACCCTCGCTAGCTCGACTCCTGGTTCCTGTGGGGGGCCGGATTCGTATTCTCTTGCGGCCATAGGCGCTAATTCTGCGTTTGTTACGATGTTGCCTTTGCCTGGTCGGTCAGGGTACGGTTCTTCAACCCCGACTTTGAGCCCGACAACTACCTGTGTGTCGCCGACTGTGACTTTGGCTGAGCCTTCTGCGGTCTCGTTTATATAGTCTGCTTCGATTTTGATGTCTCTCATTTCGTCTAGGTCTCTTCCGTCAAGTCTTTCGTCTTCTTCGACCATCTTCCGGATTGTCTCTTGGTTAAGCTGCATGATGATTCACCTCTACTGGTAGTCCTCCCTGATGGACCGGTACTTGTCTAGAATGGTTTGTCTCTGCTGTTGGTAGAGCTGGTTGCATCCGTCTCTCGCCAGGTCGAGACAGTCTTCCAGAGTCTGTTTGGAGATATCTCCGTCCATCTGAAGCAGTGTGATCTCTTCTCCTCCGTTGATTACTGCGATAGGAATGTCTGCGTTTCCTTTCTTGTCTTCTTTGCCGTTTACGTCCAGAACCGGTGTTTCGTCTACGACTCCTGAGGCGCATGCGGAAACCATGCCTTTCATCGGGATTCCTGCGTCCGCCAGCGCTAGTGCTGCTGCGTTGATCCCTGTTACACGTGTTCCGCCGTCGCTTTCGATTACTTCCATTGAAATGTCGATTCCGGCTTTCGGGAACTTTTCCAGTTCGACTGCTGGTTCTAAAGCTTTTTTGGCGACGAGTCCGATTTCTTTGGCTCTTCTGTTGGGTCCTGGGTTCATTCTGTCGTCTACTGAGAACGGAGCCATGTTGTAACGCATTTTTATGACTGCTCTGTCGCTTTCCTGTAAGTGTTTTGGGTGAAGTTCCTGTGGTCCGAATACGGAGGCTACTACGCGTGTGTTTCCGGTTTCTACCATTGCTGAGCCGTCCGCTTCTTCCAGGACGCCTACTTCCATCTTGGTTTCTCTTACCTCGTCTTTTTCTCTTCCGTCTACACGTTTTCCGTCTTCGTCAAACCACTGTATATCTTCTTCTGTCATTATTGATCCACCTCTTCTAACTGTTCGTCAAGCCATTCACCGATTTTATCGGTCAAGCCTTCGACGTGAGCCTCTTTCTCGACTTTTTTAACTGCTTTAGCGGCCAGGTTGGCTTTTTCTCCCTGTATCCAGACCAGTCCGTTCTGACCGACGATTATCTTGCAGTCAGTCTTCTTCTTGATCTGTTTTATCATGGTTCCTTTCTTGCCGATGACTCTTGGAACCTTTGAAGGATAGATTTCGATTATGCGTCCGCCGTTCAGTTTTCTGCATCGTCTGTCTTCCATCGAAAGGTTGACGTCCATTCCTTCGGAGACTGAGGAGACCTCGACAACGATTGCGTCGCCGACGTCGTAGTAATCCGTGAGGTCGTCTTCGTCCAGGTCAATGTATTCGTCGACCGCGACATCGATCTTCAGCATTCCGTCGTAAGCCGAGTTAAGGTCTGCTCTCCAGTTGTTGTATGAGACGCGTGAGATCTCCGCGATAACGATGTCGCCTTCTTCCGGTATGTATCGTCCGGACATAGGTACGACGCGGACAGAGTTTCCTCCGTACTCTACTACTCCTACGTATTTTGAAAGGATTTTACCATCTTGTTCGAATACGCCAGAGTTTGCGTAGAGCTCTTCACCGTCGAAAACGACGTCTCCTGGCGTAACTAAGTCTTTTTCTTCTTTTACACGTGACATGAAAATTTTACACCTAAAATCTTTGTTTTTAGCTAAGTTCTTTTTTCCACACAGAAATGTGCTTTATAACAGAGAAAGGAGTAGAAACTCTTAAATACCAATTCCTCGACTTTAGAACTCTTTCATCTGGGCTTCTCCTGATGTGATTTGCTGGAGCTCCTCCATCAGGTTTGAGAGTACTCCTGCAGGCAGTTCTACCTTGGCGATGAAGCTTTTCTCGCCCCATTCCTCATCCTTCACATCCGCTACGTTCTGGATCTTGTCGTAGGCTTTCCCGGCCTTGTCCACAGGGATTTTGATTGCGACGGTTTTCTCCTCGAGTGAGACAGGTATGATCGGGCGGATGGCGTCGATTGCGTCCTGGAACTTTTCCTCGACGTCCGAGTCCCAGTTCACGTTGAAGCCGGCTTCTTCCAGTGCGTTCTCCACTCGTTTAGGCGGGTGCGGGTTCCCGGTTTTCGGGTTCTGGACTCTGCGGGCGATCATGTCCACGATCTGTTTTCTTTTCTCCTTCCTCATCTCAGCTTTTTGATCCGTGGTCAGCTGCATGTCGCCTTTCTCAAAGATTTCTTCCGCAGCCTCCATCAGCTGTTTGGTACCGAACTTCTGCTCCAGTTCGCTTGGGGAAGCCCGTTTTCCCTGGTCTGCGTCAGTGAAAACCTCCTGTACAAACAGCATGTGCGGCATATCAAAATCTTCGTCGTCAAACTTGGCTTTCTTTGCCGGTTCCGGCTCTACAAGTATTTCAAAGGTTTTTCCGTCGCTGTAACGGATTTTAATTGCTTCAGAAGTGTCAACTCCTTCCTCTTCTCCGGAGCCTCTGTCGCCGGCTCCCTGTGTCCCGGGCTGTGGCATGTTTCCCATTATGTAGCTGGAGCTATTAACAGTTTTCGGATCCCTATTCAGGTAACCTGTAAATCACCTCGTAACTGGCCGCCACGACAGCTATCTGTTTATAAGGCAGTTGACGGTAAAACTATTTCCGTGGTTAGAATGGGGGAGGCATCGGATGCTGCGGAAGTGCTTGTACTTGATGATGACGGCTTGACCCGTGATTTGATGTTGAGCATTATTGATAGAGAAGGTTTAGAAGGATATTCCGGAGCCGATGGCTATGAAGGCCTTGAATACGTTGAGGATCGTGGTCTTCCTGATGGAATGATTGTTGACCGTGATATGCCGGGTATGAGAGGTGAGGAGTTTCTGCTTGAGCTTGAAGGCGATGAAAGCCATGATTTAGACAGCGTTGAGATCTGGGTTTACTCCAGCTACCCCGAGGAAAGAAAGGTTGATGGCGTTGATCCGGGCTGGAGAGAGGTTTACGACCGTTACTTTAAGAAGAACCATGATTCGATAAGAGAGCTTCTGCATGAAAAGTTTTAGAGGAAAAAAGAAGGTTTTTTAGGCGCCGAGACCTCTGTCGTCGAGTTCTTCGGGTTCAAGCCGCTGGTACTTGTTTTCTGTGTCTACTACTGCTAGCTCGATGTTTGCTGTCTCTAAGTCGTCTGCGCTTTCTTTCAGTGCTTCTACAGCGAGTTCTATGGCTTCTTCCTGGTCCATGTCTTCCTGCCATTCGTCTTCCAGGTAGTCGTTGACGTCTTCGCCGTTCTTTCCGATTGCTACAGCGTTCCACTGGTTGAGTGTTCCTGAAGGATCTGTCTGGTAGACCTTTGGATGACCATCATTTATTCCGCCTGAGATGGTTGATACTCCGTAAGGCCGGACTCCGCCGTACTGTGTGAACTGCTGGCAGCGATCCGCGACAAACTTTCCAAGGTTGGATGGCGGGATTTTCTCGTCGTACGTCATCAAGTATTTCTGGGCTTCGTTTCTGGTTTCATCCACCAGTGTTCTTCCGTCCGCTACAAGGCCGGAGGTTACCAGGCCCAGGTGGTCGTCGACTTTGAACACTTTCTCCGGATTCCTGACTTTTAACTTGGAGTTGGATCTTGTCGCTGCTAACACGACCCCGTTTTCGAACGTTAATCCGAGAGCTGTTGCTCCTTTTTTAACTGCTTCTTTTGCGTACTCAACCTGGAACAAACGTCCGTCAGGTGAGAAAATCGTGATTCCGCGGTCGTACTGTTGCTGTTGTTGGTTGGTCATCTGCATTTTTAGAGAGACACCTCTGAAAACTTGAAAGGTTATAACTAGGCTTTCCTTAGAAGATTTATTAAGCTTCCACCAACCTCCTGAAAACCCTTATAAACCTAGTCAAACCGTCCAAAAACAGAGACCTCAGAAAGGTCCACTAGCTCAGGGGTTAGAGCACCGTCCTTATACGGACCTCGTGCTGAAATCATTGCCATAGATGGCCAGCACGTTGCCACCAACTGCCGCAGCAGTTGACAATGCCAAACCGGTTACACCGGTAAGCGAGCCAAGGCTCGCATTCTTAAGCTAGGCGGCGGTCCCGGGTTC